>JBILRK010000303.1:0-4051 GCA_044372705.1 Saprospira sp.
GCAGAGCATAAAACGGCCGCTCCAATGACCTTTGCCGATTTGGTGCCAGTTTTATCCTCCGTTCCTCATATTGAAAGTATTGTGATGGACCTTTGGGAGCAAAAACTACAACTGAATGAAAAAGACAACATAAGACTTATTCCAGAATTGAACGATTTTGTTCAGCAACAGATTGTAAAATGTTACACAGTTGCAGACAATACAGAGGAAACTGCCATTAAAACCGATATGCTAGATGCTTTTTTCAGAATGGTTATTCAAACTTATAACGGAGATTACTAGTTACGAATGAGCAATACCTCCAGAAACCAACTTGTTGAATTTAAAAGCTATGACCCCGTCATCATAGCACTTTGCCTCTTGCTCATGCTAATGGGCTGGACTATGATTTTTGCGTCTGAATACAATCCCGATACATTCAAAAGTATATTTAACTTTGAAAAAAGTTATGGAAAACAATTATTATGGATTAGTGTAGGTTTAATTACTATTGGACTCATTCAATTCATAGAAGGTCGAATTTTTCAGAATTTTGCCTTTGTCATTTTGGGAATTTCTGTCTTTCTGCTCATAGCGGTGCTTTTCACAAAACCTGTTAATGGTTCAACTTCCTGGTTCGATCTGGGCGGTTTCCGTTTTCAACCCTCCGAATTTGGCAAAACAGCTAGCGCACTTGCCTTAGCCTCTTTATTGAGCTTACCGGATATCCGATTGCAGGATATAAGGGGCAAAACTATAGCCCTATTGGTTTTAGGCGTACCTACCTTATTAGTACTACTTCAAAATGATACGGGGTCAACCCTTGCCTACCTTTCATTTTTCTTGGTACTTTATCGTGCTGGATTTCCATTAACAATATACCTCATATTTATTTTAGTTTTCTTTCTGTCTGTCGCTGCATTGATGTTCGATAATGTTTGGTGGCTGCTGCATCTCATGATATTATTTGGAAATCTTGTATTACTCAGATTTTGGAAAAAAGACGAAAGGTGGACAATTGCTTTCTTATTATTAAGTTTTACAGCCTTGTATTTCTTTAGTAAAACAATTTCTTTACTAATATTGGCTCAGGGCAGTATCTTGCTCTTATTCAGCTTATTAAACATTTTTAAAAGGAATTGGCAAATAACCGTAATCACATCGCTTAGCATCCTTATTGCTTTTATTTACAGCCTCTCAGTAAATTATCTGGTAAATAATATTTTAAAAACCCATCAACAGGAACGGATATGGGTTTGGTTAAGGCCGGAAAAATGTGACCCCTTGGGATCACTATATAATCTAGAGCAATCAAAATATGCCATTGGATCTGGTGGTTACTTTGGCAAAGGCTTCCTTGAAGGCGAAAGAACAAAACTGGACTATGTACCGGAACAATCTACCGATTTTATTTTTTGTACAGTTGGTGAAGAGTGGGGCTTCTTTGGAAGTATCTTGATAATAGGCATTTTCATTACCTTACTGATGAGAATTTTATTTTTAGCAGAAAGACAAAGATTCAGTTTTGCAAAGTTTTATGCATATGGTGTTGCATCCATTCTCTTATTTCATATTTTTGTGAATATCGGAATGACTATGGGACTTTTGCCGGTAATTGGCATTCCTCTTCCATTCGTAAGTTATGGAGGTTCTTCAATGATCTCCTTTTCAATAATGATTGGAATTTTATTAAAGTTAGACAGTGAACGTTCATCTGCTTACAGATAAAATTATAAAAGGTGTTAAGATTTCAAATAATAAGAATACTTCAACTTACCGCTGCCATTTTATTAGCGGGAAGAGCTTGGCAACATCTATTTTGGGATGCGCCTTATGAATTTATTTTTTCGAATGAAACCGGATTCACCCAATGGTTTAGCGATAAATTTACAGCTGCCATGGGTTGGTTTTACATGATAGGGGTGCTTTTCTGTTTTACTTTAGACAGCAGGGATTCAAAATGGGGTTATGTTTTTGTGGTTTATGCTGCTTCCCTCTTGCTTTTGGCACAACTTTACAGGGTATCGAATGACTCAGAAATACCAACGCTGCTGCTCTATACTTCTCAATTTGCCACTCCCTTTATTTATTATCAGCTACAGTTTAAAAAAACCGGGATAGGCAAAATAATGAATACCCTGAAGTTAAGCCTAACGCTTACGCTTGGCGCCTATGCCTGGTATGCTACCGGCATTTATTACGGTCACAAAGCGGCATGGATTGATGGCTTAAACATTGTTTTTGGAATTGGAGAGTCGGGTGCTGCTATTGTTTTATACGCACTTGCTGCTTTTGAAATTATTACTATATTGGTTTTGTGGGTAAAACCTTTGCAAAAAATAGCTTTTGCCGCTATATTATTTTGGGGTATTTTATTGATGATTGCCTCGGTTGCTATTTTCTTTTTAGAACACCCGCATTGGCAGTCTGGCATTCGTTCTGCTTGGGAGCTGCTATGTCTTGTACCAAATGCAGGCTTATCCTATGCCATTTGGAAATATGTCAATGAAAAGAAAAAAGAGGAAGACTTTTAAGCAATTATGGGTTACAATACAAAAATAGGAACCGACATAGAATTGGCAGCAACATTTCTCAGTGAGAATGACATTGTTGCTATTCCTACTGAGACTGTGTACGGTCTCGCGGCAAATGCTTTGAATGAGTTGGCGGTTTCTAAGGTCTTTGCAGCAAAAAAACGTCCGCTCTATAACCCATTGATTGTGCATATCAAAGGCATTGATGAAATCGAAAAGTATGCCTTGGAAGTACCCGATTTAGCCTACAAACTTTTTGAAGCCTTTGCTCCAGGACCACTGACCGTCATTTTACCAAAAAAAGATATTGTTCCCGATATTACAACTGCTGGTAAGCAAAATGTAGCACTTCGTATTCCAAATCACCCGCTTAGCCTTGCGCTGCTTGAATTACTGGATTTTCCTTTGGCAGCTCCCAGTGCCAACCCTTTTGGATATATCAGCCCTACCTGTACCGATCATGTTTATAAACAATTAGGGGATAAGATTCCCTATATTTTAGATGGTGGCCCTTGTCAAAATGGCTTGGAATCGACCGTGATAGGTTTTAAAGGAGCTGAACCCTTTTTACATAGACTTGGTGCATTGGGTATAGATGAAATTAAAAAAATAATTCCAAATATTCAATTCGAAACCCATGATAATACTGCTCCCCTATCGCCGGGCATGCTAAAGCAACATTACTCGCCTAATACAAAATTGATAATCAGCGATGAAATTGATAAAATATTGAGCGAGAACTTTGGAAAAAAAATTGGAATAATAAGTCTTTCTAAAGAATACCCAATTGAATCTCAAAATTTGGTCATTTTAAGTCAAAATGCCGATTTGAATGAGGCAGCACAGAAACTTTATGCCGCACTGCATTATATGGATGCCTTGAATCTTGACCTTATCCTGACAGAACCTATGCCTAATATTGGAATAGGTATGGCAATGAATGACCGGCTAGAAAGGGCAGCCTCAAAATTCAACCAATAAAAAAAACCGCATTTCTGCGGTTTAAAATTTTGTTATTATCTCAGCGACTCTATTTCAGGTAAAAGCTTTTTCGCCTTTGACTGATAAGCATGTGAGGGTGTTTCAGAAATTATCTTGAGCATTTCAGATGCATCGCTAACCTTTATCTGCTTCAGGTAAGCAAGTGCGAGATACCACTGAGCTGCTTCTTTATAATTACCACTGTTTTCTTTAGATATAATTTCTTTAAAGTAAATTACCGCATCGGCACTATTGTTTGTAAAAAGATTGGAAAGTGCCAAATAAAGTTTCAACTCTGAGGTTTTATTATTTTCGCTTGCCTTACTATAATACTCATTAAAAGAAATTAGAGCCTCTTTGTACTCTTCTTTATTGTAAGAACTAATACCTTTTTCTTTTAGGGCCTCAAGCGGATCATTTGCATCGGCTGTCATAGACCTAGTTTTAAGATCTAATGCGGTGTAATGCTCTGCATTGTCTGCAAAAAGTTGGTCAGACTTACTTATTCCCATATTTTGATATAGTAGGTATCCTGCGGGTAGCATAAGCAATAAAAT
>JBILRK010000304.1:0-4049 GCA_044372705.1 Saprospira sp.
TGGCTTTTGCAGTTGATGAGACACTCATTTCGATTGAATATCTGGCACTGCAACTGCATACGCCACTTTTTGCGCAGCAGTTCAATATGTTCAAAACCGATCACGAGGCCCATTCACCCGACGAAACGGTCTTCGCAGAACTGAAAATTGAGCTGCCTTCGCTCAGTATTCAGGAAAAAATTATTCGTGAAAGAAAATTACATTTGCTGCAGGAAGAAGAACAAAAGGTGGAAAAACTGCGACAAAGGTTAAACCTCGATAAACAGGAGGCGCAGAATAAACAAAGCAGAATTATTTCATCGCTGCATCATGAGTTGGGGAATCGTCTGCCCGCCATTCTTAATGAGTTTAAAAACTTGAGGGACTACCTGAAAGATAAATCGACAACAGATGATAAAATTGATTTGGACGAGGCCATCTTTCCCTGCTTTGAAGAAGAGTTTGAAGACAGTGGCGCCGATAAATTAGGGCAGGTGCTGCAGCGGATAGAAAGCATGCTCATACAGGGTATCTCGGCAATTGATGCTGCAGGAAACATTGTAAATGCAGAGCGAGAGCGGATGAATCTGGAGTACATAGATCTTGTTGAGTTTTTGGAGTCTTTTGCCAAACTTTACAGTGCAGATAAAGGTTTTACCATCAGTATTGATGCGGTGTCTGATGATAAGGGCAGGAGAGAAGCCATGAAGACATTGATTGACCGTAGTCAGATGACAACTGCCCTAGGCAATCTGATAGAAAATGCAAAAAATCATGGATTTAAAGATCGGAAAAAATACAGAGTTAATTTCAGGCTCGCACTTTCAGAAGATAAAAAAGAACTGATTATTGAATATAAGAACGACGGTAAAGCTTTTCCCAAAGATTTTTCATTCAAAGATTATATCAGTTACGGACAGTATGCCGGCGATAGTGGAAATACCGGAATTGGAGGCTATCTGATTCATCAGATTATTGAAAATCACGATGGATATCTGGTCTTCAGAGATAAAATTGAAAAGCACGACCCTTTTAAAGTACAGTTCGAAATTGTTTTGCCCTGTAGAAAAAAATAAGTTAAAAAATGAGTAAACAACGAAAAAAACCAATACAGGTTTTACTAATAGACGATGATGAAGCCCTTGCATCCGCGCTTGCCAACCGCGCCCGAAGATATCAGGTGCTCATCAGCGCAAAGACGAATTTCAAGGAAGGATTCGAGGAGTTGATGAATAATAGTCGCTATCAGGCTGTGATTTTAGATGGGAAAGCTCCTATGAGTCCCGATCAGCCAAAGGGTACAGAAGCAGAGAATTTTGTACACGAGGCTATTCTTAAGCTAAAGGAATTGGAGCTTGTGCATCAGCGTGTGGTGCCATTTTGTGTGCATACTGCCTGGTATGTACAGCTTGAAGCCGGTTTGAGAAATCGTGCAAAGATTTTCGATAAAAAGAAAACAGCTGTTGACGATGCCGTGATGGAAGAAATGTTCGATTATCTGCACGATGCAGTTGCCGAATTGGAAGATACCAAAATTAAGTTACAGCATCCAGAGATTTTTGAATTTGCCGAAAAATACCTCGATGAAGAGGATAATGCTTTTTTAATGAATCTTTTATCTTCCAAACCATCGCCCAAAAGAGAGGTGATTCTTGAGCGGCTTGCATTTGTAAGGCGTTTGGAAGAATCTTTGTTAAATGTGTTTTGCCGCGAGGTACTCAAGGTCGATCCTGTTTTGTATGGGCTCGACGGACAATCGCGCACAAAAGATTTGATAGAGCTTATAAAAGTACGTAAATTAGCACCCATGCATGTGTCTTTTCTTACCTATATTATCTATGCAACCTTAAGCACAATTGTTCAGCACAAAGCGCCCGAATCGAGTGAATACTATAATTATCCGGTGACGCCTTATACCTTACAAACCTTTGTTGGTGGTATGTTGGAGATTATACTTTGGGTAAGCGAAAGTATAGAAAAGGGCCCAAGAGAAGGAAGTATCATGCATGATTTTACAGCACCGATTCCAAAACAAAACAGACATGCATAAAATGGAATACATCGATTATCAGGTTGCCGATAGAGTAGCCAATATAATCCTCAATCGTCCAGACAAACGGAACGCATTTAACGAGGGCCTCGTTACTGAATTGAAAGATGCCCTGCAAGCTGCCGAGCATGACAACAATGTCAAAATTATCCGCATAAAGGCCAATGGTCAGGTGTTTAGTGCTGGTGCCGACCTGGCTTATCTTCAAAAGATGCAGGCTTATTCGAAAGAACAGAATATTGCCGATACTACCGAGTTGGCAGCCTTATTCAAATACATTTACACACATCCGAAAATAATTGTCGCACAGGTCGAAGGGCATGCGATTGCTGGTGGCTGCGGACTTGCAACGCTCTGTGATTTTTCCTTTGCAGTGCCGGAAGCAAACTTTGGTTATTCTGAAGTCAAAATTGGCTTTATTCCTGCCATTGTCATGGTTTTTCTACTGAGAAAAATAGGAGAGGGCAAAGCAAAAGAACTACTTTTGACCGGAAAATTATTAAATGCTGAGGAAGCAAAAAACTTTGGTCTAATTAATGCTGTTATCAGTTCTGATAAAATTGAAGATGAGGTAAGCAACTTTATTCAGAAAATTTGCGTTGAATGTTCACAAGAAGCATTAGCGATTACAAAAAAAATGATTGCAGAGGTTCAACAAAAATCAATTGAAGACGCCTTGCAATATGCTGCCGAAATGAATGCCTTTGCGAGAACAACTGCAGATTGTAAAAAAGGAATTGCTTCTTTCTTAACTCGAGAAAAACTAGTTTGGTAATATTTATTCTAATTTTAATATATTGAAAATGAAAAACTTAATCAATTTATCCTTGCTTTTATTGTTGATTTTCTCAACACAATTTTCAGCTTCGGCACAAAAAACCATGTCGGACGGAACAATTACTTATGACATGAAGCTCGAAAAGGACAATCCCATGGCTGGCATGCTCAATGGTACAAATATGGTGCTTTCTTTCAAAGGTTCGCTCATGAAGACTTCTGTTAATGTTATGGGTGGAATGATGTCTATGAATATTGTAATGGATAATAATGCAAAGAAAGGTGTGATGCTGGTTTCGGCTCCAATGATGGGCAAAAACATGGCTGTTGAAATGACTGAAAAAGATTTCACTGATGCGCAGCAAAAACAAAAAGAAAATCAATCAAGATCTAAAGTTTCTTACAATAAAAAGAATCAGAAGAAAATAGCCGGTTACAAATGTTATCAGGCGACTGCTAAGATTGATGGATTGCCCGACGGTATTATACTTTATCTGACTGATAAAATCAAACCAATGGGACAATCTCAAATTCAAAACCAAATACCTGGTCTTACCGGATTTCCATTAGCTTTCGAACTGAATCAGGCTGGTATGAAAATTCTCTTCGAAGCTTCTAAAGTTGATAAATTAGCTCCTTCCGATAAAGAATTTGATATGTCTATTCCCGAAGGTTTCGATAAAGTAACGATGGAAGAAATCCAGGGTATGGGTGGACTTGGATTTGGAATGTAATTCTTCCCGAAATAAAATACTTCGCAATATGAAAAAATCATTTTTATCAACACTTCTCTTCCTCTTGATTAGTGTTTTAGGCTATAGTCAATTACTGCCTTCAGCTTCTACAAGTCCCTCAAAACCTTCGGTTTTGAAGAACGGTACAATTTATTATGTTATGTCTGTAGAAGGTGATGATCCTCAGGCCAAAATGCTTAATAATTCAACTTTTGAATATGCTTTCAGCGGTAAGGACAGTAAACTGGCTGGATTAGTTATGGGCGGACTATTTACCGGAAATATGATTGTTGACGGAGCCGCCAACAATGGTTTGGCACTGATGAGTGTTATGGGACAGAGAAAAGCTATAAAAATGACAGCTGCTGATATTTCAAAAGCTCAATCCTCTGCTTCAAATATGAATGATGTGAAAATTACACCCATTTCAGGTACGCAGAAAGTGGCAGGTTATACTTGTAAAAAAGTAATGATTACCGACCCTAAAAATCCAAATACACAAACAGTTG
>JBILRK010000305.1:0-4048 GCA_044372705.1 Saprospira sp.
TCATTATTAAAACTGAGTTGTACATTGGGAGCAGCCTCAGGGTAATGCTTCCATTCCTGATTTACTTCGTAAAAATGCTCAAAGGCCGGACGTTTTAGCTCCGCTTGCAATGCGAAAAGTGAAGGAATGGATATATAAAAAAATAAAAAGATAAATGTGTAATTATATCGCATAGCATCAGATTTTTAGATTGTTGATATTATTACAGAAACTAACGTATAAAACTGCGCAATTGTAATCAAAGATATAGTTTTTCTACCTTTAATAATTTGCTAAATATGTTATTTCAGGTTTTTTATCAATTCTTTTAGTTGCTCAAAATCTGGTTTTAGGTCGTAAAAAAGTTCTTCATTCCTTTTTCTCATTTCCCTGAAAACTGATTCTTCCGTTTTTGGAAAATTTCTCAGTACTTCGAACAGTTCCGATTGACAATTATAATTATCGGGATCTAGTTTTACTGCTTCTTCGGCATAGATTAAAGCTTCGTCATGATGTTTGAAAACCCTGTTTCTTATTGCTAGCATCAGGGGGATTTTATGGCTCTGGTTCCCCAGTTTAATGGCTTTTTCCAGCAAGGGATCCATATTTTCTCTGAGGTATTCTTCGGTATTTCTACTGCCCAACCAGGAAAGTTTGAAAATATAAACAGCCTTTGCTAGCTGTAAGTCGGCATTATTTGGCGATCTTTCAAGGAAAAAATCGAGGTCCTTTTTAAGTTCATGTTCATCGACCATCCAGCTTTTTGGTTCATCGATTGTCAGCAGGATATGCTCAACTGCTTTTTCATAATCATCAATTTCGGGCTCCCTGTAAATTTTCGATAAAAGGTAGTGGCAACAAACAATTTCCCAGTTTGGCATTGCTTTTCCAGCTTTATTACGTGGACATGCATCAATGCAAACATTCAATATTTCAATGGCTTTTTGATATTTTTTATTCTTGTAACAATACTCGGCCAATTGGTATAAATGAATAAGTGATCTGCCAAAGTTTTCATTGAAACGATACAGTTTAACCTCTTTTTCATCCTTGAAGGCATCGAGGTATTTGATGGCAATAGTTTTATAATATTCAAAAAGCAGATCTTCTTTTTTAGCTAGCTCCAGATAATAAATTTTCTCTCTGCAATAGGGGTCGATTGAATTGTCGCTTAGATTATTTGCCGAATCGATACTTTCCAAAGACTTTTCCATGTCGAGTGGCAATTGCTCAATGCCAATATGATAATAACAGATGCTCAGCAAATGATAAATTTCCGAACGAAGTTCCCTTTCTTTTGATAACTCAAGCGCCCTTGAAAAATCTTCTATCGCTCGGTAAACATCGCTATAATAATAATGATAACGTGCTCGAAGTAAGTAAAGCCTGGGGTTCTCGGGCGTTATGCCAATTAGTTCATCGAGCTGCGCTGCGCTCGTACTAAAATATGTTGTTAATTCTGCCTGATGATTTCGATTTGGAGCCCTGTAAAAATCAATGTTTAAATGCCTGAAATCCTGATTGACTTTTTCCCAAAGCAGTTTTGGGTTTTTGGGGTCCTTATTTAATTGCTCTATGAGTTCGTTTCTGCGACGGTTTTCTGCTAGCATCAGCAATTCGGGATCTCCCGGTTGTGCAATTAGTTGAATTCCGAAAATAAGTGAAAGGATAAAAGGTAGCAGTTTCATGTTCTATTTTTGGAATAAGATGCAGGACAGAGCTGTTTAGGTGTGATGATTAGTAAATTCTTCAGTTATTACCATCGCTGCATTTTTTTTAGGTAATAATATTTCAGTCCTGAATCCCTAAAACGAAATCGAAATAAGTTACTTGTTATAAAATTCAATGTTCTTATGCAGCGATTTATTTTACCAATTTGCCATGTCAAAGCATAGTAATGATATCCCTTTGAATTTTTAAAAATAATTTCAATACCTGTATAAGATGGTAAACTAGATAAAATAGCATCGGGATAGGGGCCATAATATGCCACCTTGCGATGATTCTTATGCCAATTGCCAAATTTCTTGGTTTTTAGTTTAAATTTTGAACCTTGTAAGGATTGCCTACGAATAATTCCTTCCACTTTATTCCAGCGATTTTTCTCTATTGCATGACAAAAATGACAGTTTTTTGGACATGCATTCGTGTAAATCGAAGTTGTCTCTTCTGTCGCCTGTTCTACTATTTCTACATCGAAATAGCTGCTTTGGTATCCCCAATAGGGAAGGTCCAATAATTCGGAATTTACGATAGAATCGGCATATTCCTCTTTCCAATCTACTTTGTTGAAATAGTACTTTGCATTTTCTTCATCCCAGGGGTAATACCATGCTAGGATTTTATATTTGCCGGGGGCTAATTTTGGCACATTGTAAGAAGAATAGATGTGGCGCTTTGCATTGGCGCTATCATTTAGGAAAAAACTTAGGGTTATAGAGTCCTTTGGTTCGAGATATTTTGATGAGTAATTCCCTTTGAAAGTAGTGTCCATCAAAATTTCTCTGGAATCGCGATGCACTTCGGTATAGAAGTTCTTTTCATCTACCTTATACCAGGAAAAATAGATCATTTTTTTGCCTTTTGTTTGATTCCCGGGAGTCATAACACTATGTCGGGAGGCATCTAGATTCTTCAAACTTACATTGAGCTGAACTATTTCAGAATTGCTAAACCTTGTTTTTGGGGCACTAATATCGATGCGAATATAGTATGGATGTAAATCGGCAAAGGCTTCGAAATGAAGTAAAAAAGTCAGTGTAAAAAGGAGAATTATATTTTTATGCATACAAGAAGTTACTGAAAAGCTGCAAGATTATGGTAGATGATCTTTGCTTAATATGTAAGTTATAATCCATAGTAATTATCAGCTGTGAATTTGTAACATAATACTGATTTTAGTTTTTGTTTCGCTTTGCTTCGTTTTTTAATCTATCCAAAAGCTTCCAATGGAATAAGTTTTGGCATGTCCACTAATAATCACTCGGTCGCCCTTGTATTGGCAATACAATTTACCCAATCTATCGGATACTTGTTGTGCATAAAGTGCTGTTTTATTGAGTCTTTTGGACCAAAAGGGAATTAAGGAACAATGTGCAGAGCCGGTCACAGGGTCTTCTAAAATTGATGCCTGTGGTGTAAAAAATCTTGAAACGAAATCGCAGTTATCTCCAGTTGCTGTTACAATAACGCCTCCAGTGCCAAGGTTTATCTGGTCGAAAAATTGCCGGTCAATTTGAATATTTCTAATGTCGGATTCATTTTCATAAACCAAGACATAGTCCCTCGATTTTAAAACTTCTTTGGGTTGAATGCTTAAGGAATTTAAAATTTCGGGAGGCAAAACAGCAGTAACAGGCATTCTAGAAGGGAAGTCCATGTTGTATTGCCCATTTTCAACTTTGACAATCAAATCGCCGCTCATCGTTTCAAAAACAATTTCATCTTTTGGGTAATCAAGTATGGTTTTTAAGCAATGTGCTGTTGCTAAGGTGGCGTGCCCGCATAAATCCATTTCGACCTCGGGTGTAAACCATCTTAAATGAATTTTTTCTCCTTTGTCAACAAAAAAGGCTGTTTCTGCAACGGCATTCTCTTTGGCTATTTTTAGCAAAATGTCGTCTGGTAACCAGTCCTCGAGCGGTACTACACAGGCAGGATTCCCTCCAAAAATACGGTCGGTGAATGCGTCGATTTGATATAGATTGTATGTCATTTTTAAACTATAATGGGTGGTGTGAAGCAAAGTTAATAAAACAAAAACGCTTATTTAAATGGAATGGAAATATGTCTCGACTTATGGATAAAAGAAGATGTAATAAAGTGATAAATAAAAAGAGGACCGAAGTCCTCTGCAATATAAATTTATGAAATTGAATCTTGTTTGACCGCGCTCATTAATTCCTTATGTTTTTCTTTTAATTGACTAAGTCTTTTAATTTACCCCAGCATTTGTAAATATTTTGGACAGATTAAGGTATTGACGATGTTTTTTTGGGAATAATATTCTAAGTATAGTGAATTTGAATATAAATACCTTCTCCAATTATTGTTGGAATGAGCGTCAAAA
>JBILRK010000306.1:0-4039 GCA_044372705.1 Saprospira sp.
TCCTCTGCAAGAAGTCCACGCAACAAATCCAATTGTTTCATTTCGCCCTCATTGAAAATGAGGACTTTCTCTTTGATTTCACTTGCAGAAATAATATTATCTCTTTTCTTTTTATTTTTAAATAGTATGAGCCCGGCCGCGCTGAGAAAATCGGCTCCTTTTGCCGAAAATTTGATTTCGGTATCACTGAAAAAATTCGATTCAGCCAATTCTACCAATCCTAGTTTCATTAATTCATTTTCGCCATTGATAAATTCCTGAATAAAGGCGAATTTTTTCGACTGGCTATCATACAAAATTTCAACCATTGCATTCAAATCGCTGCTTTCTCTGCCACAAAGCGTTTTCCATACAAGATTGAGCATAAGACAGTTTTCCTGATTCCCCAATCCAAGTGCAAGAATTGAAGTTATGAGTGGAAAATGGGCATATTCTTTAAAATAAGAATGCATTATTTCATACATCTCATAAGATGAAAGTTCATCCTCATTGCGACGTACCCATACTGCTGACATCTCTTCGAGCAGCTCAATAATATCTTTTACTTCATTTTTAGTAATTGCAGGGAAAGGCTTGTTCTGCAAAATGGCCTCCGAAATTTTTTTATTTACAATGTATTGTTCATTACTGCCCTCTAGTTGCATTCTATGATGTCTAATTTTGGCTTTTTCGAGAATGCCTCGGTTGCAAAGCTCATCCAGTTCCGACTTGTGTTCAAGCATCTTCATTGGATTGCAATCGAGGTAGTGTACAAAGTCATTCATATCGACAAAACTACCACCATAATTCATTGCGAAAATGACAGAGGTAAAAAAGGATTGAACCTTGTTTGTTCCAAAATAATCAGAAACAATATTCAGTTCCTTATCCATCTTGTCAAAAGCTGCCGGCTTTAGTTTACAACCTTTTGCTTCGTCATAAATTACACTGATACTTTCGAGCATAACCTGCTTGATATTGTTTTCCATGTTTGCTTATTTTGGTTTTAACAATGACGCAAAGTCCCCTGCCGTTTTTATAAAAACAGCTATCAATTGGAGAAAATTATTTTTTATTTAGTAATTAGCCAATGCTGAAAAGGTTACAGAATTTCAATCGGAAAAAGTTCAAAATTATTTTCTTTCATCCGAATTAGGTCTTTGATATAGTCAATGGCATCAGCGACAGATTTTCGGCGGACTGCGCCAATAAACCCTTTTGCTTTAGGACCTGATTTTAATAGTTCCATTTCAAGTTGTTTAAACGACAGTTCAGATTTTAATTGTTCGATACTTCTATTATTAAAATCGCTGCAGATTTTCAAGTATGTTTTGTGCAGCTGAGATGTTTTTTCTTTTTTTGATTTCAGTGCCATGCGGAAGTAAAAGCTTTGTTTTTCGGACGACTGAATTGCCTCTTTGAGCTTCTGGTGCTCTTGCTTTATGCCTTGTACTTTTTTTTCGGTTGCTGTCATGTGGCTGTAGTTTGTACCTTTTGCTAAGCTTTCGGTTGGTTAAACTGAGGATTTCGATCAACAGTTCCCGAAAACAATTTTTTTTTAAATTTATTTTTTTGTCTTTCCCGAACTGCAAAACAAAGGTATTGGCCAATCACGCCAAGCTATGTCGCAGTGTAAAAGATTTTTTATAAAACTTGATAACACCGAAAAAGCCCCTACACATACCATTTGAAAACTTAGCGAAGTTTCGTGAATTTCAAAATATTCTTTTTTGATTTATCCCAATTTTAAACTATAATTCTTATTTTTGGCAATCCTGTAAAACAAAACCAAAAAAATCTATATGAAAAAGATTTTCTTAGCCCTTGCCCTTATCTGTACAAATTATGCATACGCACAAAACTATGCCGTCAGTTACGAACTGATTCATCAATACAGCCTCGCCGAAATTAACAGCATCTTGGGGGCCACCGGGATTTCGACTTTCCTCACGCCTGCCTTCGAAGTAGATTATTATAGAGTAACTTACAATACGACAAATGCACAGGGAACAGGCACTACTTTAGCCAGTGGAGCAATAGCTGTACCTGCAGGCGTCAGTTGCCCAATGCCCATTTTTAGTTACCAGCATGGCACCCAAACTGTAAAAACTGCTGTTCCCTCCAACAGAGCCGGAGACGAGTTTAAAGTTGGTTTGATTGCCTGTTCCGCCAAAGGTGCTATCGCCACTATGCCAGACTATCTCGGCATGGGTGTATCGAGCGGATTTCATCCCTATGTAAATTCAAGAACAGAAGCCAGTGCTACCATCGATCTACTCAGAGCCTGCCGTGAACTGAAAGATTCTATCGGTTACAACCTCAACAACCAGCTTTTTTTACTAGGATATTCTCAGGGCGGTCATTCCACTATGGCGGCATTCAAAGAACTTGAAACAAATCTAAGCAATGAATTTACGGTAACAGCTTGCGCGCCAATGTCTGGTCCTTATTATGTTTCAGGAGTTCAGGCACAGACTATTGTCAGAGATAGCAGCTATGCCACTCCCTCCTATCTGCCCTATGTCATAATGGGACAGCAAGAAGCTTATGGCAATTTATACAATTCGCTTTCTGAGATTTTCATTCCACCATACGATTCTTTATTACCCCTATATTTCAATGGAACTAGAAGCACCGGTTATATCAATAATCGACTGCCAGATACACCCAATCTTATTTTGGATCCAGTATTGTTCGACGATTTCAAAAACGACCCGAATCACTTTTTCAGGCTAGTGCTGCGCGATAATGATTTGCACAACTGGCGTCCACAAGCTCCGCTAAATATGTACTACTGTACACAGGACGAACAGGTTTTCTTCGAAAATTCACTCATTGCGAGAGATACGATGCATTCCTTAGGTGCCACACATGTGAACGCGGTAAACATGGGCGCCTATACGCACAGCGGATGTGCACAGCTTTGTTTTCTTCAAGGTTTTTTCTTTTTCAGTTCCTATGCTGACTGGTCGGGTGGCATGACTGTTTCCGATACGGTGGTTCAGGTTTCTACGCCAGGGACTAGTGATGGCAGTATCAGTCTGCAGGTAAATAATGGTGTAGGCAATCTGCAATTCGACTGGCTCGACAATAGCCTGACAGATTCTATAAGTAGTCAAAATAATCTTGCAGGAGGCAACTATCAAATCAGGGTAAGCGATTCTCGCGGTTGTTATGTTTTTCACAATGTCTCGCTTGGCGTAACCGCTGTATCTGGTGTTCAGGATGAATCGAAATTCAGTTTTGGCCCTAATCCTGCAACAGACCGTTTGAATATCGAAATGCCCGATATACTTAGCAACCGCGAATATACTATCATCCTCAGTGACATTGATGGCAGGGTTGTGTTATACCTTCCTGCTATCAATTCTAAAAACTTTCAACTAGACTTGAGTACCCTCAATCAGGGTAATTATATGCTTGGAATAGAAAGTGGCAGCTATCGCAGATTTGAGACGCTGCAGATTTTGAGATAATATATTATTCCTCTTTGTAGCTAAACAATCTGTCTGTCTTGAATATATTTTAATAAAGGGTCAGCATCAACCTGTATTTTAAAAACTGTATCGAAGCATAAGCTTCGCATCATTGTTGTATAAATTGTTTGGTGCCTCAAAGAATACTTGCTCCTGATCGTTAAGTTGAATAGGCATCAGACATGCCTCTTCTGTCGAACTGTTGTTCATCCTATAAGTTGGATTTGAATGCATCATTTCCTGTTGTCGTTTGCTTACATTTCTGGCAAGATTTAAAAATCCAACATTGTAAGAAACAGCGATAGAAATATTTTTATTCAGATTGAATTCGTAGCCTGCAAGCGCTCCCAGATCAATTGAACTAAACCCAAGTTCTTTTTCAGACAGATTATTAATCTCACTCTTGCTGCTTTTAACTCCAAAAAGATAGGCAGTGTTGATTCCCAATGATATATTGTGTTTTTTGTGCAGTCGATACACAAAACTTACAGGAAGCTCAATCATGTGCATTTCTTTTATGCGGTGAACCTCGGCAGTTCTGTTCTGCATCAAAATTTCCACACTTGGATCCACATCCATTTGCA
>JBILRK010000206.1:0-4919 GCA_044372705.1 Saprospira sp.
CCTAAGAAGGCACGGGAAACCGTGCCTTTTTTTATTTACAGTCAGGACTTTAAATAGTTATTAGTTTTATTTTTTCAATATGCATCTTAATTTTGTAAAGCAGTAAAAAAAGTTCTACTTTTGCCAAAGCTTTATTCATAGAAAAAAATAATATAAAATCTGATCAAATGGGAAAATTTGCCGGAAAGACAGTATTCATAACAGGCGCAAGCCGGGGAATCGGAAAGGCTATTGGCCTTCGTTTGGCACAGGAAGGTGCTAATATTGTTATTGGTGCAAAAACCACAGAGCCTCATCCTAAATTGGAAGGAACTATTTACTCGGCAGCCGAAGAAATGGAAAAAGCCGGAGGAAAAGCCCTGCCACTTGTCTTAGATGTTCGCGATGAAGATATGGCTAAAGAAGCAGTGGCTAAAGCAGTGGAAACTTTTGGAGGGATTGATATGCTTATTAATAATGCCTCTGCTATAAGCCTTACGCCAACCGAGTTTACCGAAATGAAACGTTACGACCTAATGCATGGCGTAAATGTAAGAGGAACTTTCCTCATGTCGAAAACCTGTTTGCCTTTCCTGAAAGAATCCAAAAATCCACATATTCTTAATCTTTCTCCGCCTCTGAATATGGAAACCCGTTGGTTTTCTAATCATGTTGCTTATTCTATGACTAAATTTGGCATGAGTATGTGCGTGCTTGGTATGGCTGAGGAATTTAAAGATTTTGGCGTAGCTGTGAATGCGTTGTGGCCGCGAACTACAATTGCTACCGCAGCAGTGAAAAATCTGCTCGGTGGCGAAGAAATGATTGAAGCATCGAGAACCCCAGAAATAATGGGCGATGCAGCATACTGGATTTTACAACGCGACAGTCGCGACTGTACCGGAAATTTCTTCATCGACGATGAAGTATTAACCATGGAAGGCTGTTATGATTTTACTAAATACGCAGTAGATCCCAGCAAAAAGCCAATGCCTGATTTCTTTGTATAAAATGACAGCTAACACACTATAATTATAACAAACAATTTATTTCTTATGGAAAAGGATCAATTGCCATTGTTGGGCACCGATTATGTAGAGTTTTATGTCGGAAATGCCAAACAGTCCGCACTTTATTATCAATCTGCTTTCGGTTTCGAACTTGTTGCTTACAGGGGGCTGGAAACGGGAGCTAAAGATGTCTGTTCATATGTATTGCAACAGGGTAAAATACGCCTGGTGTTAACTACAGCACTTGTTGAAAATCATCCGGTTGCCGAACATGTAAAAAAACATGGTGATGGTGTAAAAACCCTTGCACTTTGGGTTGACGATGCGGTGCAATCTTACAATACTGCAATTGCACGTGGTGCAAAATCGGCATTCGAGCCGCAAATTCTTACGGACCAGCATGGTGAAGTGAAAATTGCCGGCATCTATACCTATGGCGAAACGGTGCATACCTTTGTAGAACGTAAAAACTATACTGGACCATTCATGCCTGGTTTTATGGCAAAGAAAAGTCTCATGGAGGTAAAACCAATCGGTCTGCTTTATGTCGATCATTGCGTTGGTAATGTAGGATGGGGGCAAATGAACGAATGGGTCGAATTTTACCAAAAAGTAATGGGTTTCAATCTGCTCATAACTTTCGACGATAAAGACATTTCAACAGAATATACTGCTTTGATGAGTAAAGTAGTTTCCAATGGCAACGGTTATGTGAAATTCCCTATCAACGAACCTGCCGAGGGGAAGAAAAAATCACAGATAGAAGAATATATCGATTTTTATGGTGGTGCCGGAGTGCAGCACATTGCTATTGCTACCAATGATATTATTAGCACTGTTGGCCAATTGCGTAAAAATGGTGTTGATTTTCTCTATGTTCCAGATAACTATTACGAAGATGTACTCGATAGAGTAGGACATATTGATGAGGATTTGAATGAATTGAAAAAATTGAATATCCTTATCGATCGTGATGAAGATGGTTATCTGCTGCAGATTTTCACTAAACCAGTACAGGACCGACCAACCGTTTTTTACGAAATTATACAGCGTAAAGGTGCAAAATCATTTGGTAAAGGAAACTTCAAGGCTTTGTTCGAATCGATAGAAAGGGAGCAGGAATTGAGGGGAACCTTGTAGGTACTAGTGCAGAGGTACTAGGTACTAGTCAGACTTGAGATATGAGATATCAGATTTTAGACTCAAAGTCTTTTCTAAGTCTAGCGTCTAGAGTCTAGTATCTCAAGTTTCAAGTCTAGCATCTAGCATCTCAAATCTCAAGTCTAGCATCTGAAGTCTGTATAAAATCAATACTTTTTTTTATAAGCACATAAAAAATTTTGTTTTGTAATTTTTATTTACAAATTTTGTGGGCTTTCTGAATTAAGGGGGCATAGGCCTTGTTTTAAACAGCTAGGGAGAGGTGCCAGAGTGGTTGAACGGGCACGCCTGGAAAGTGTGTGTACGTGATGAGCGTACCGCGGGTTCGAATCCCGCCCTCTCCGCAAAACAATGGATTTTTTTCTTGTTTTATATATTAAAATAAACTATTTAAACCTTACGAAAAGTAATTTCGAAATCAGCAAAACCGTATTCAATTATGAGAAATTTGTTCGCTCTGTTGCTTATTTTACTGTTCGGTGCAACAGTATGCAATAATGCAGTTTCTGCACAGGATTATTCTGGCAATCAACTTTTGGCTTTTCAGGATGCTAAAGACACAACAAAGTCTGAAACACAAGCTGAGCCTGTAAAGGAAGATACTAAAGCCGAAGAACCTAAAAAAGAAGAAGACAAACCAAAGACTACTTTTTACCAAATGGTGAAAAAGTACTACATCGATGGTGGTTGGGAATTTATGTCATTGGTATTAATTACCTTGATTTTTGGTCTCGCCGTAGCAATTGAGCGTGTAATCACACTCAGTTTAGCTACAGTAAACACTAGAAAATTATTGGGTAAAATTGAAGATCACGTAAAGAATGGTGACATCGAAGGTGCACGTGAGCTTTGTCTTGCAACATCTGGTCCTACTGCCGAAGTTCTTGGCGAAGGTCTTCGTCGTGTTGATGATGGTATTGATGCCGTTGAAAAGGCTATCGTTTCTAACGGAAGTGTACAGGTAGGTCTTTTGGAGAAAGGACTTGTATGGTTAGCGCTCTTTATCGCACTTGCACCGATGCTCGGGTTCTTGGGTACGGTTATTGGTATGATCTTCGCTTTCGATACAATCCAGGCTTCTGGTGATATCAAGCCTGATGAAGTTGCGGGTGGTATCAAAATCGCTTTGATCACGACTGTATTTGGTCTTATCGTTGCGATGATCCTTCAAATTTTCTACAACCTTATTACCTCTAAAGTTGACACCCTTACCAATAAAATGGAGGATGCAACTATCAGCATGATCGATATTCTAATCGATAACGGTTATGCCAACGGTAGACCTCAGTCAAAATAAGCATTCACCCATTTTTTGAATATTAAATTATAAATTCATGAAAGCAGCATATCTGTTTTTAAAAAAGCATGGGGTGAGTATCAGTTTCATCATAGGAACAATACTTTCAGTGATTAGCATTGGTGCAATTATTACTGGTTTTCCGGAGGGAGCAACTATGGAAGATTTATACAGCACCAATATATTTAACCCTGCGCTGAACATCAGTTATATCCTTATAATAGCCACTTCTATAGCAGCTATTATTGGCCCAGCAATTTATACTATTCTTTATTTTAGAGAATCACTTAAGCCGCTGATTATGTTTGTCGCTGTTATTGGAATGTACTACATTTCAATTGCAATGGGAGCTACTCCAAATGCTGAGGAACTTACCTTCTATCGCGGAGTGGATAATGAGCATTTAGGTGCTCCAACAATAAGATACATTGATGGTCTGATGATATTTACAGGCATAACAATCTTTTTAACCATGTGCTCATTGGTATTCATGGGTATTTGGGGCATTATCAAACAACGCTGATATGGCAGATAGAAAAATTCCGGAAATCAATGCCGGTTCGATGGCCGATATTGCGTTCCTTCTTTTGGTGTTCTTTCTTGTAACCACTACTATTCAGACAGATGCGGGTCTTTATCAGCTTCTGCCACAATGGGTAGAAGAGGAGAGTAAGGCAGAACCACCCAAAAAGAATAAAAAGAACGTAATGCAGGTTAAGATTACTGCCTCAGATCAAGTGATTGTTGAAGCAGGTAAACAGCCAGCACAAATCAATTTCGATGTACTCAGCCTCAAAGACAGAACTATCGAGTTTTTGACCAATAACGGCAAAACAGAAGATCTATCAGAGAAGCCTACCATGGCAGTTATTGTATTGCAAAATGACAATGGTACCTCATATGACAAATATCTGAGTGTACTCAATGAATTAAATGCAGCTTACAATACGATTTGGAATCAGGCCTCCAAGGATAAATTTGCTGTGGCCTATGATGCGCTGACCAAAGAACAACAGGAAGAAATTAAGATGAAATATCCTAAATTCCTGTCTGAAGCCGACGCAACCGACTTTGATAAGAAAAAATAGCATTTTGGAACAGGTTTGAGAAAACCATAGCATCAAAACAGTATGTCAAAATTTAAAAAAGGTAAAAAAAGTAAGGAGCTGCCGCCCATCAGTACGGCCTCTCTTCCTGACATCGTATTCATGCTCCTCTGTTTTTTTATGGTGGTAACCAAAATGCGTGAAGCTGATATCAAAGTACGCACTAAGGTTCCTCAAATTACAGAGTTGAGAAAAATTGAAAACAAATCGCTCAACAGTTTTATCTTCATTGGTCCTCCATCTAATCAGTACCAGGCACAATTGGGATCTGCACCACGTGTACAGCTCAATGATGCCTTCGCCAAACCATCAGATATCATGGCTTTCGCTACCCAAAGAAGAACAGATGTTCCTCCAGGGCAGCAT
>JBILRK010000027.1:0-10032 GCA_044372705.1 Saprospira sp.
AACTTCGCAAAGCAAATATGAGAAGGGTTTTCTATTTGGGTAACAGAAGAAGCGAGAAGAAGTAAATTTTTAGGAAAAATATGAAAAGGGACACGAAAGTGTCCCTTTTTTTGTGTGCAAGGAGAAGTTAGGAAAACATAAAGTTCTTATAATATCCTTTTGAAAGAGAACTGTTTTTGACTGGACAATAGGTTATGTCAGGAAAATAAATATTCTTTTAGTCCTTTTTTTCAATATTGTAAGTGTCCCTAACAATATATAATGGTCTGTTTTGAACCTCCTTTAAAATCCTACCGATGTAAAGAGAGGCGACACCGATAACAAGAATTTGTATGCCTGCAAAAAATGTAATCAGTGAAATTGTGCTTGCAAAACCAGGTTGAAAATCGATAAAAAATATTTTTGCAAGGAGTAAAAACAATGTAAGCAGAAAACCTATCACAGAGATTATAAAGCCGAAAGTTGTAATAAGCCTTAAAGGATAATCAGAAAAAGATAAGATTGATTCTATTGCCATATTCAATCTTTTCTTAAGATTGTAAGAAGATTTTCCGACAGTTCTATCCGTATGAATAATTGGCAAATATCCATGATTAAAGCCAAGCCAAGTTTCCAGACCAGGTAAATACCTGGTTTTTTCGGAAAGAGAATTATATGCATCGACAAACTTCCTGTTCATTACCCTTGCAGTTGTAACGTTCAAAGGTGTTTTGCTCCTTGTTAGAAAATTTAGAAGTAGATTGAATACATTTGAAGTGATTCGATTGAGATAACTGGTTTTACGTGTGTCGGCTAATCCAAAAACTATATCGAAATTTTTGTTCTTCAGGTACTCTATTAGTTTTGGCAATTCGGAAGGAGGTTCTTGTTGATCAACATTTAACATGCCAACATATAGCCCCGAAGCATATTTATAACCGCAACTCAACGCAATATGTTGCCCGAAATTTCTACTTAGATTTATAACTTTTACAAAATTAAACTTTGGAGCTAATTCAATCAGCTTTTCCATTGAATCATTCTTGCTTCCGTCGTTTATAAAAATTAGCTCAACCTCATTAGATATATCAGAAAGTTGAAGGTAATTTTGAAATACTGATTCAAAATTAAGACAAAATGATTCAGCTAAATAGCCATCATTGTATATGGGAACGACAAAACTAATTAGCATAGAAACTATAATTCAACTTTTGAGTAAATGTAATATCCAGACCTATCAGCACTACTATTGACTGAAACAATTTCATGGGCAGTTCTTTTAATTTCAATTAACCCATTTACAGTGGTTGGGTCTTCAAAAACTGCTAAAGCGTTGATGTTATCTTGGCATAGAAAAACTACTCCAGAAGGAATATTTTTTAAGTAGAGCGGCTTACAAAATTCTAAATTTAGTGCTATATCAATAACAGCTTTCATATAATCATAGGCTGTTGTTAATTCAACAAGGTGGGAACCAATAAAATCGCCACCCATTCTTGCTCCAACTTCTATTACGTAGACATTGTTATCTTTATCTAATTTGAATTCTGCATGACTCGCACCATATTTTATATAAAGTGCATCAAGACAATGAATAGTTGCTCTATGAACATTTTCAAGCTGTTCTTTGCTTAAACTGGAAGGCTGGTGATGCTCCAATTCAACAAAGTATGGGGGGCCTGTTGTAATCTTATCCGTCACGGCCAAAATATAATGAATGCCATTGAAAGAAATTGATTCCACACTTATTTCCCTTCCTTCAATATATTCTTCGATGACAACCTGTTTTTCAAATGATTCAGTTAAGGCAACTGCTATTGCATCCTTTAGCTCGTTGATGTTTTTTGTTAAAGTTACACCACGACTTCCTGAACGATCCGTAGGCTTAACAATAATAGGAAAATCGAATTTGATATCTGAAAGCGTATCAAAATTGCTTACGGGTATCGAAAGCGGTGATAAAACTCCTTTTCGCTTAAATGCTGACCTCATTAATGCTTTGTTAGTCGATATTAAGGCGCTTTCTGTGCTGTTGTAATTCGGCAATCCCATTTGCTCTGCAATATAGGCGACAACAGGCATACATATATCTGATGCAATACTTGTTATTCCATCGATGGCAACATTTTTACAGACCTCAAGAATTGCTTCTTTGTCAAGAATAGAAATTGGATAGAAAAAATCAGCTGTATTTTTAGCAACAGCATCTTTGTTGTCCCAAGCAAAACAGTGCACCTCAATTCCCATCAATTTTGCTTTGATTATTAAGGGTAATTGTAAATAACTTGCACCCAGAACCGCCAGTTTCTTTCTCATAATTATCTAAATGATATCGAGTTTATTGGATAGAAACCTCATTGGATTACCAATAACAAAGGAGTTGTCAGGTATATTTTTAGTAACAACAGTCCCAATTCCGATAGTTACATTGCTACCGATTTCAATGCCATTTGCTACTACAGATCCACTGCCGATAAATGTACAATCTCCGATGCTAACCTGTCCTGAAAGCACTACACCCGGAGATAAGTAGCAGCAAGCCCCGATGCAACAATCATGTGAGATTACAGTACTATTATTTAATAAAGTGCCAAAGCCAATCTTAACTCCCTTATCTATATTTGACATAGGGTAAACAAATACAGCTTTTTCTATTGTTGCTTCAGGATTTACATAAGCGCTCTGATGAATAAATTCTGGTAAATTAGAAGCGCCCAATTCTTCAATAATATTTTTTTTTAAATTTAAATGTTTATACCCAAGAGTTACGTAAAAAGAAAAGTCTGAGTATAAATCTCTTCCATAATGATTGAAAGGAAGCGCATTCAAAACAGATGAATTAAATAGAAAATCATCAAAATAAGTGACTTGGTCTCTTGCTTTTATTTGCAAAAAAGACTGATACTGTTTGCCCAGCTCTCCATAACCTACAAAAGCAATTTTTCTAGTCATATTTTATTTTATGGCAATAAATCCGATGTATTTGAAAAGATTTCTAGAAATGGGTAAAGATCTTACGAGATAATCGTGCATAACAGTAGCTTGCTCAAATCGAATAGTTTTATCCTTTGATTGATCATTGATAAGTTGTGCTTGGCCAATGAACCAATGGTAGATAAATTGTACGTCCTTAAAACCGACTTTTAGTAGCAGGCTTCTCAATTCCTCCTCGACTAAGCCGCCTTTGATATGTTTTTGATGTTCGGCATTTCTGAAAGTTTCTTTCTCAATGCCAAATTGAGCTTGAATTTCCTCGTCTTTTGAAAGAACAGCATTGATTTCCCTTTGTAAAATTGGGTCATATTGCTGACTACTATCTACCTTTTTTACACTGTCCCAAAAATAAAAATTAGGACTTAAATCCGCGTAAAATCTTCCTCCTGCTTTTAATGCATTGAAAGTATTGACAAAAGTTGGCTCCATGTCGTAAAGATGATCCAAAAAGGTATAGGCAGTTGCAAGGTCATAATGTTCTTTAGGAAGTGTTACAGATCCTGTATCTGAATTTATAAGATCGATTTTTGCTGTGCCAGACTTGTCAACCTTGTCCATCATAGCCTGAGTTACATCAACTCCAGTGATTTCGTGGGCATATTTTTTTACGATATTAATCATGAATCCAGTTCCACAGCCAAGATCTAAAACTTTTTCAATAGGATGCTGGGCATGAATTTCTTTGATAATATTATCAACACGTTGAATACTCTCAGGACGGAAATGGGGTTCGACTTTGTTGTATTCATCTGCCATAGCAGAGTGTACAGCGATATTGGCGTCAATTGCCTCTTTGATTTTATTGTTCATATTATAAATTATTAAGTTTTATTCTTGATTTCCTTTGTATAAACGGGATTCCTCGGGTTGAAAAAATTCCTCCAAATTTGACGGAAGTCTTGTATCAAATCCAATAATTCTTCGAGCCTGACTGTTAAGTTGATTCGAAATTGATTCGGGTATAAACCGCACCCAGTCCATACGTTGTTTCATATAGGGCCTACACACATTCATTGTAAGTGCGTGCCTGAATTTGTCTGTAAAATTTTCGCCAGCTCTATGCCAAAGCCTTGCATTAAAAATAATTAGGTCTCCTTTATTACAAGTCAACCTGACACTATTTTCATTGAAAACCAATTCATTCGGAACTAAAGAAGTATTGTGAGAGCCAGGTAAAACATAAGTTGCGCCATTGTCTTCTGTAAAGTCGTCCAACGCCCAAATTACTCCAAGGTTTGTAGGATAATTTGGAATCCATCTTGGAGAATCAACATGAATCCTACTGCCATAATTTTTGCCATTGGGAGGCAGAGAAGAAGAGGTGTATGCATACATTATCCAGAAATTACCCAATGAAGTGGCAATTATTTGTTGCAACCTGGGGTCTTCGAGTTTTTTAGAATAAAGTAAGTCTCTGTTGAGTAGATCGTGCATGTGGTATTTATCCAAAAAACTTCTTTCTGATTTATCGTGTGGAACAAATTCCTCTATTGCTTTTTCAAGTTGCTTAACAAAGTTATTGCAAATTTCATTACTGTAAAAATCTTTAAAAACATCATATCCCCTAGATTCCATGAGGAATTTGTGCTCGGCTATTCTATCATCAGAGATAATCTCGAAAGATGCAAAGTCAATATCAGTACTATTCATTTTTTTAACTTTGTTTAAGACAATAATACAATGTAAAGATAAGACTATTTTTTATCAGAAATAAAGACTTACCGGAAATTAAAAATTATTGCCTGTGAAAAACTTTTATCTTTATTAAGTAAAAATTTATTATTTTAATATTGTTAAAACTGTTGTAAATCAAAGTATTAATATGAATGATTGTAAAATTGAGTTCATTCCTTTTTTGAGCCACTTTCCTTAATTAAGTCCTGTTCACTATAAAACTTGATTTTTTTCTATTTATAAACAATACATAAAAGAAATATAGACAGAATTTAAGAATGTACTGCAACTTACAATAAAATTACCGCAATAAGTTAATAACATAGTTAGTAAGCTAAAACCCTTCTTAGCAAATTCATGATGTGAGAGAGATTCTACATTTTACAAAAGTAACGATAAGAAGTGTTTTTTTTCGAAAAATATAGCAGAGGGACGCGAGAAATTGCATCCCTTTATTTATTTTGTAGCCTTGTTTTGTATCAAAGGTAAAAACATGACATCAATATTTTAAATTTGTTCAACATCACACAGTTTATGAACATAGCCTTTAATAAACCCTATCTTACAGGTAATGAAACCAAGTATATTGAAGACGCAGTTTCCTCATGTAAAATATCCGGTAATGGTAAATATACACAGCGCTGTCATGAATTTTTTCAAGCCAAATATGGCTTTCATAAATGTTTGTTGACCACCTCCTGCACCGATGCATTGGAGATGGCGGCAATCCTCATTGATATTCAACCTGGTGACGAGGTGATTATGCCTTCTTATACTTTTGTAAGTACTGCTAATGCCTTTGTTTTGAGAGGTGCAAAAATTATTTTTGCCGACAGCAATTCAGCACATCCAGGTATAAATGAAAATCAGATAGAATCCCTTATAACTTCGAAGACAAAGGCAATTGTGCCGGTGCATTATGCGGGGTTTGCATGTGACATGGATGTTATCATGGAACTCGCAGCAAAGTATAATCTTTTTGTAATAGAAGATGCGGCTCAATCAATAGATGTATATTATACATCGAAAGATGGAACAAAAAAACCGTTGGGATCAATTGGGCATCTTGCGGCTTTCAGTTTTCACGAAACCAAAAACATAATATCGGGTGAAGGTGGTATGCTTGCCATCAATGATGAAAGATTTGCTGCCCGTGCCGAAATTATCTGGGAAAAGGGGACAAACAGATCTGCCTTTTTTAGAGGGGAAATAGATAAATATGGATGGGTTGATATTGGCAGCTCCTTCCTTCCATCCGATATTATTGCAGCCTTTTTGTATGCACAATTGGAGTGTATGGAGGATATTCAGCAAAAAAGACTGGCAAATTGGCAATGTTATTTTGAAAAACTTCAGCCACTTGAACAAAGCAACAAAATAAGACTTCCATTTTGTCCTCAAAATTCAAGCAATAATGCCCATATGTTTTACATAATTTGTAAGAATTTAGAGGAAAGGACAGCGTTAATTGCTCATCTCAAATCAAAACAGATCAACGCTGTATTCCATTATATCAGTTTGCATAAAAGTCCATATTATACTGACAAACATGATGGTAGAGTGTTGCCAATGGTAGATTTTTATTCTGATACCCTACTGAGATTGCCAATGTATTATGAATTGGAAAAGGCAGATATTGATAGAATTACGGAGGAAATTTACAAATTTTACAATGAGAAATAATATTTCAGAATAAGACCAACTTCGGTATATTTGTTCTGTTTACTGTGATAGAAATATAAAGCGTTATGGCAAAGAAACAATCCAAAAACAATTCAGCCGGAAATAATCAGGCTAAACCAGTTACAGTTGCTACTGAAAACAAAATAAAACTGCAACCCACAGTAGTTGTTGATTTTTTTGAAGTAATTTTAGGTAAGAAAGCTATTTTTTTACTCGGAGCTTTATTGCTTGTATTATTGCTTGTTCTGTTCGGTTCTTTCCTTTTTGGGGATAAGTTATTTCTGTTTAAGGATATTGGGAGTGACACGATCAATATTTTTTACCCTCAATTGGTTCATGTTGCAGATTATATTTCTAAGGAAGGGTTACCCAAATGGTCTTTTAATCAGGGTATGGGGCAAAATATTCTTGCAATGAGCATTAGTGACCCTTTCAATTGGATTTTGTACGCGATGGGTAAAGAAAATCTTGCTTATGGAATTGTTTGGGTAGAATTGTTAAAATTATTCCTGTCCGGACTGTTTTTTTACGGATTTCTAACTTGCCTAAATTTTAGTAAACACAGCTCGATGATAGGTGCGATCGGCTATGCATTCTGTGGATTTATGGTTGTAGGCAGCGGTTGGTATGTGTTCAGTACTCAAGGCACCTACATTGCACTATTCCTTTGGGGCTTTGAAAGGCTATTACAGAAAAATTCCTTGTGGTTATTCACACTAGCTGTATTTTTAATCGCTTTATTTTCGCCATTTGATTTATACTTAGCAGTATTTTTAATTTTTGTATACAGTACATTGCGTTTGGTAGAGAAACATGGCAACAATTTTAAAAAATATCTTTGGGTATATTTTACAATGTTGATTTGTGGAGTAGTTGGCGTTTTAATGAGTTCTGTTTTATTGATAAGCACGTTGGATCAAATGGTAAACTCACCGCGTGTAAGTGGAGAATCTGCATTTTTTAGCAGTTTGAGTTCAAAATCTCCTTTCGATTTGGTTGATAAAGTACAGGGAGCTACAATTATTGCCAGATTGTTTGGGAATGATTTATTGGGCAATGGCGCTTTTAATCCTCAAAATGGCGCCCTTAATTTTAGCGGTTGGTATAATTTTCTGGAGGCTCCTGCATTATACTCCGGTTTATTCTCGCTTTTACTTTTTCCTCAGGCTATCGCATTGAGTAGAGGAAAAAAAAGAATTCTTCATATTGTAGGCCTTTTATTGGTTGTAATGCCCCTATTTTTCCCTTATTTGAGATATGCTTTTTGGGTATTTTCTGGAGATTATTACAGGGTATTTTCTTTGTTTGTTACAATTGCAATCTTATACCTGGCAGTTTCGGGACTTGATTTAATATATAAAGAGCGAAAGATAAATTTAATTGTTCTTGCAGGATCTCTAATTTTCTGGATAGCGATGATGTTTATTCCCTTTAACGATTTAAAAATGCAAATCGGAAATAGCTCAAAAGCAGTGCTGGTTGATGGAAGCTTCAGGAATATTTTAATTATGTTTATGTTAGCACATACATTTGTGATAGCTGGTATGGCTTTCATCGATTACAGGCAAACTGCCAGAATTGCATTTATAGGGCTGGTTTCACTAGAGTGTTTATTAGTTTCATCATATTCTTATGGAAATGAAAGACCAGTTATAACCAAAACAGAATTTAAGCAGAGAGTCGGCTATAATGACGCAACTTTGGACGCACTCTCAATAATTAGAAAGAAAGATCCTTCATCATTCTTCAGGATTGAAAAAGGTTATAGGTCGGGCGTTGCAATGCATGGAAGTACAAATGACGCAAAAGTTCAGAATTATTTTGGTTCAACCTCCTATCATTCCTTTAATCAGTTAAATTATATCCGATTCCTTGCAGGAACTGATATAATTGATCCTAAGGACGAAAATCAGACTAGATGGGCTAGTGGTGTTATGACAAGACCCCTCATTCAGAATATCTGCGCCACTAAATATCTCATTGTCGATAAAAATGCTCAAATGCCTAAATTTTGGTTTACAGATTTTGATAGTACAGCTAATCTAAATATTTGGTATAATCCCTACTTTATACCATTGGGATTTACATATGAAAAGGTTGTTGATGAGAAGATCTACTCGTCTCTGTCGAAAGAGAATCAAAGTATTAAAAAACAAATTTGTCTGCTTAAAGCAATGTCGGTTGAGCCGGAGTTTAAATCTGCATTCGCAGAACTCGGAAATTTTGATACTAGTGCCATAAATATTGCATATACCCCAGAGGAGTTAACAACAGATATTAGTGCCTTGAAATCTGATACCATGAAAATGGAGCAGTTTTCCCAAAATAATATAAAGGGTTCAATAAAATTATCAAAACCTAAAGCACTTTATTTTTCAATACCATTCGATCCCTCATGGAAAGCATTTGTCAATGGTAAAGAGGTAAAGATCTATAGGGCAAATATGGGGATGATGGCGTTGCCTTTAAAAGCTGGAGATTATAAAATTGAATTAAAATTCACTCCGCCACACTGGACTATGTCATGGATGCTTACAACAATTGGTTCTGTCTTGTTTTTGGTTCTCCTTTTTTGGGAATTTAGATCAAAATTGGGATTGAAATCGAAGGTAAATGCTATTTAAAAATCTTTAGTGATTCAAATAAATTAGATTGTCATAGATAAGAAACCTTATGAAACCAGCATCGTTAATCGTGTTGTTTAAAATTAGGGGGTTTACAGACAGTTCCGACACTATAGTATATGGCCGAAAATAACAATGATAAACATCTGCCGAAACTGACAGAAGTAGAGCAGCAAGATGTTTTAATTGAAAAGGAGCCTACCCTTTCAAGGGATTTATTTGAAACTGTTTTGGGCAACAAATCAGCTTATCTGATGCTGGCATTGTTATTGGCCCTATTGATGATACTTTTTTGGGGCTACCTTTTTGGGGATAGCCTCTATCTTTTTAAGGACATAGGCAGCGACACCATCAATTACTACTATCCCCAGATGCTGAATGTTTCCAGTTATCTGAGGGAAGAAGGTATACCTGCCTGGAGTTTTTATCAGGGAATGGGGCAGAATATGTTGCCATTGAGCATCGGGGACCCTTTTATGTGTATCCTTTACCTCTTTGATCTTAAGAGTCTGGCTTATGGCATAGCTTGGATGGAGGTACTTAAGTTTTTTATAGCCGGTTTTCTTTTTTATAAATATCTCAGGATATTGTCATTTACCCATCATAGTTCATTGGTGGGTGGATTGGCTTATGCCTTTTGCGGATTTATGATGGTGGGCAGCGGTTGGTATGTTTTTTCAACTCAGGGAGTATATGTTGCTGCATTATTACTTGGATTTGAAAGACTTTTTCAGAAAAAATCATGGTGGCTTTTTACACTGGCCATTTTTTACCTTTCCTGCGATATATCATTTTATCTCTATTTGGGTGGACTGTTTATCTTCGTTTACAGTACATTCAGGCTGATTGACGAATACGGGTGGCGACCCAAAAAATTTCTACACAATTATTTCCAGATGGCAGTTTGGGGGGCATTGGGCGTATTAATGAGTTCGGTACTGCTCTTTAGTACCATTGATCAGATGATGCATTCACCAAGGGTAGCAGGCGATTCGTCAAATTTTGAAAAATTGCTTTCCCGATCTCCCTTTGCTTTAGAAGATGCCAAACATAACTTTACAGTAATTGCAAGATTGTT
>JBILRK010000307.1:0-4030 GCA_044372705.1 Saprospira sp.
GAAATCTATCCTCTCACATGTAGGTGCCTGGGCCGCAAAGGCAGAGCAGGTAGCTAGTGCAGTTTATCTGGAGCAGGATACGAATGTTGAAGCTTATTTAATGACAATCAGAGGAGAGTTGGAACTACGACTTCGTTCAATCTACGATGGCCTTCAAAGTCTAAAATCAAAAGGACATAAAGTAGATGCCATTGCTCCGCAGGCTGCTATTTACCTCACCGTACAATTCGACCTCAAAGGTAAAACAACTGCAGCAGGTAAGCTATTGGAAAATACAGCCGATGTTACTTCTTATCTTTTGGACGAGGCAAAACTGGCCATAGTTCCTTTTTATGCTTTTGGCGCATCGAGAGATTCAAATTGGTACCGACTTTCAGTTGGCACCTGCCCTGCAGAGGAAATTCCATCTATGTTGAGCCGACTCGAAGAAAGTTTGAATGCTTTGAAATAATGAATTTAATTAAATCAAAAATCCCTCAATTCGACTTGAATTGAGGGTTTTTTGATTATTTATCGATTCTATTTCTCTTGTTCTAAGCTTTTTTTAATTTTGAGTATCTTCTCAAGTTTTAGCTTGGTCATTTCGGCAATTTCTTCCATAGTATAGCTTCTTTGCAAGTGGTAAAAAAATTTCTTCAAGATTTTCTTTCAGAATCTTGTCATATTTGCCGTTCATGGGTTACTGATTTATTTCAGTTTCCAAATATGGGCAATACTTATGACAATTGCAAATAAATAAAACAAATAAATTCAAACAAAATATTTAATTCGTTTGAATTTTGACATTTAGACAGCTTTTTAATTTGCCGAAGAGCTGAGCAATTTTAGCTGTATCTGCCTTCCCCTTATACTCTTTTACCAGCCTGTTTTTGCGAATTGTGACTACATAACCTGTTTCTGAAGGTTTTGACAGAAGGGCCGCCGCATCCTCAATCTGATTGAAGGCCTCGTTAAAATTTTTATAATTTATAAGGTCTTTTTCCGAATGCAGTGTTTTTCTGTTTACTGCGATAACCTTTGCGTCGCCTTTTTCATCTACAGTTAAATCAATTCTAAGGCCCTCGAATTCATTGTTTATAAATTTAGAAAAATGTACCGTCAACTTATCTCCTGACTTAAGGTCAGCAATTAGTTTTTCAGATTTTGAGGCAATTTTATAATAATCCTTTACATAATCCTGAAAAATAATTGTCTCATCTTTCTGAAGGTCCAAGTCGAAATGAATACTGTCGTTGAATAGTGAAACAACTTTAAACGCTTGCTTGCCTGTTTTAAGCATAAAGCAGTAATCATAAGGCGGATCGGTTTTGAGATAATACTCTTTTTTAACACCATCGGGGTTTAATATTTTGCCATCTACATGAATATGGTAAGGATCCCACCAATAATAAGTCAAATCGAAAGAGGCTGATAGTTTTGTATTATCATGCAGGCAAAGCTTAACCCTATTTTTTTGAGCATAGAGCGAGTTTGCTGTTGTGAATAATAACACCCAAAAAAGAAACTTCATAATTATAGGCTTTTTAAACATAAATCGGCAGCTTCTTTGCCAACCAGAATTCCAATGGCAACACCCATGCCACCCAAACGGACTGCAGTATAAATATGATCGGAATATTGGGAAATAATTGGTTTTTTTTCGTTGCCAATTCCTAATATTCCGCTCCAGCGCATTTCAATGGCTGTGTTTGTATGTTCACTAAGTAAATGTTTTTCAAGGAATTCCTCCAGGAAATTCTGAATTTCATCTGTAAGCTCCATCTTATCTGTACTTTCTTCGTACTTGTACAAATGTCTACCACCTCCCAGTAGTATCCGGTCGCCAATATTGCGAAAATAAACATATCCTTTGTTGTAATGAAAGCTCCCCTTTAATTTAAGACCTGGAATCGGAGCAGTAATTAGCACCTGATTTCTTGCCGGATAAACTTCAACGGAGGGGAAAAGTCTTTGAGTAAATCCATTTGTACAAAGTAGTAACTTTTTTGCTTTTAGCGTCCAGCCATTTTCGGAGAATAATTTTACATAATTTGTTCCTTCTTCAATCCGGTTGATTTCCATGCCGTTAAAAATGGTGATATCTAGACTTTGAGCCAGTCTGAATAGACTTTCCATCATTTTACCTGTATGCAACTGTCCCTCATAGTTATTTTTAATCAGATGATTAAACCCTTTTAGCGCATTGTTATTGATTAAATTATCAGCCGATTCAAACACATTTGGTCCGATTAGATCCTTCAAAAGGCTATTGTATTTTTCTATATTTTCTGCACAATATTCATATACATTTTTATCGTCTGCTGAAAATACTTCATGCCCGCCCAAAGGCAAATAATCCATTGTTTTATCGCCCAGTTTTTCTCTCAGACTCAAAAGACCCCGCCATCTTTTCTCTACCAAGGCAAGCATGGCATCTTCGCCGTTTTGTGCACTATCATCTAATAATTCAGACATAGACCCGAAACAGGCAAATCCTGCATTTTTGGTACTGGCACCGCAAGGCAAAACACCTCTTTCCACTATAATAATTTTGAGTAAGGGGTTTTGCTCCTTCATGTGGATAGCTGCATTGAGCCCCACAATACCACTCCCAATTATAATGACATCTGTATTGTTAAAAAAAGTATCTTTTTCCCAAAAACTGATTTGCATATCTATGTTGAATTTGTAAACGTTTACAATAATAAAAAAAGCGTTAAAGAAATTTCCTTAACGCTTGTATTTATTTTTAATAACAAAGAAATATTATTCTTCGGGATCATCTCCGCTTTCGTAATCGAAAGGCAATGTTTTTGAGTCTTTAACACTTGAAAGTGTCATCAGGGTTTTAATTCTTTCAATCTCATCAATTTTTGATAAGGTTTTGAAAAGAAGTTTTTCGTAGGTTGGAATGTCTTTGCACACAAGTTTCATCACAACATCTGCCTCACCTGTGATGATGTAGCACTCTACGATTTCGTCTATCTGATTAACTTTTGCAATGAAGTTTTCCAATGCATTTGTTTTTTGCCATGCGATTGAAACCAATACAAAAGTTTTAACGCTCAGACCCATTGCAACAGGATCTATCTGTGCATGATAACTTTCGATAATACCAGTATTTTCTAGTTTTTTAACGCGCTCAAGAGTTGGAGCTGGAGAAAGACCAATTTTTTTAGAAAGGTCTAAATTGGTAATTTTACTATTCTGCTGTAAAATTTTAAGTATTTTCAGGTCAATGTTATCAAGTTTCTGGGCAGGAGTAGCCATAGTTTAGTATAAAATTTGGTTAATAATGAGGTAATTTCAATTGGGATGTAAAATTAAGAAAATTAATGAACATACCTAAATAAAATGTATTTTTTACAAAATAATATTTTGAAATATTCCGCTATACATTTGTAATAATAGGTCTGCAACAAAAAAAGCGCCAAATCTGTCGATTTAGCGCTTTTAATAAAACTAGAATTATGTTTATGGCCAAATACCCATAGCCAGGTAATCGGCACCAATTTTTTTAATTGCATAAACAAAAGCAGCTGTGCGTAGGTCAGGAATATTTGGATCCGCCTGCCAGGTTTTTCTAATGCCTTGATAAGCTTGTACCATAGATTCTTCAAGACCAGAGCGAACAAGATCCAATTCATCAGCTCCATTTGTAAGCAATGCACGTTGTGTAGGGCTCAGTTCTTTTCCAGTCATTTGAAGGATAAGGTCAACCATGTTATTGTAACGATTAGACGTAAAGCGTTTTTCCATGTGACCAAAGGTCGAGTGGGAGAGGTTTTTCAACCATTCGAAATAGGAAACAGTTACACCACCAGCGTTGATATACATATCAGGAATGATAAGACATCCTCTTTTTAATAAAACTTCTTCAGCTTCAGGAGTTACAGGTCCGTTTGCAGCTTCGGCAATAATTTTTGCTTTGATTCGGGAAGCGTTTTCGGCATTGATTTGATTTTCGAGTGCTGCTGGAACTAAAATATCACATTCCAATTCTAGGGCAGCTCCACGATGTTCTAGCGTAGTTGTTCCAGGGAAACCTACA
>JBILRK010000308.1:0-4025 GCA_044372705.1 Saprospira sp.
TCGAGAAACAAGCCTTAGCACCATCGCTATCAGAACAGCACCCTTTCTTGTTGCTGTTTTGGTTTTTTGGTTTGGAGTGCGTAATCCTATTTTGAAATGGCCCGGAAAAGAAGAGCCAGCTCCCGAACTGATGAATGATCCCTTCATGAAATTGGCAGTGAACAATAATAATCAGAGAGAATATATCAAATTCAAGGGCGACGAAAAAACGGCCATGATTCTTTATACCTGGGCCGATTATCTAAGACTTTTGGCGCTTCCGCATCCCCTCACCAATGATTATTATCCCAAGCATATTGGAGTGGAAGAGCATAAATCTCAACCCAGTGTGGGGCAAAATATTACGCCCATGAGGGAAGGAAAAGGAAATGTCTATTTTATTAGAGATGCCATTCCTTCGATGTCAACACCTTTGGTGCTCTTGTCTATACTGCTGCATCTGGGTATGGCAGTTTTGGCAGTTTGGGGTTTGATAAATCGAAAACCATATGCCTTTGTTCTAATTTTCTATGCGGCAACTTTCTCAGTTGTGTCAAATCTTTTCTTCCCGATTGGCACCTTGATGGCCGAGCGTTTTATGTTCATGCCATCTATTGCTTTCAGTTTGATTTGTGGAATGGGACTTGCTTATCTGGCTTTTGATAAAGATGGAATACCCACAACAGCAAAACAGACATTGCCTCTTATGTTATTTAGCGTTGTGACTGTTTTATATTCATTCAAAACTTTCGACCGTAATTTTGATTGGTACAATGATTATACATTGTTCACCGAGGATATAAAAGTGTCGAAAAACAGTGCCAAGCTTAACAATGCCGTATCTGGCGTTATTCAGGAAAAAGCAGGCAAAGCAGAAACGAATATAAAAGAAAAAGAGGAGCTTTATAAAGAAGCAATAAATTATTCCACCAATGCTATCAGCATACATCCTACCTACAACAATGCCTGGCTGCTTTATGGCAATGCGCATATTTATTTAGGTAATATCCGAGAGGCAGAGGCCGACAGTCTTAAAAAAATTGGAAAACCTGAAGCGCAGACAAAATATAGTGAAACCTTGGCGCTTTACAACGAAGCTATCAGAGCCTACAATGAAGTTAAAAGACTGCGTCCCGATCATCCCGATGTACCTGTAAATCTTACTGCATCTTATCGTACCAGAGGTAAGCTACATGGAGAAAAATTAGGGAATATACCTTTAGCATTAAAAGATTTGGAAGATGCCAATGTCTATGCAAAGGACAAAGATGTTGAAGTACTTCGTTTGATGGGTGTTGCTTATGGCATAAGCGGTATCATAGCTGCTCAACAGGGAAATCTTAATCTATCTTTGGGTTATCACACAAATGCGGTTAATGCGCTGGAAAAAGCTTTGAAGATAGCACCCAATTTTGTGGCAACAGTTTTCAACCTTGAAGTCGCTTATCGTGAAATGGCAAAACTCAGCCCTGATAAAGCTAATGAGTATGTACCAAGGGCAAATGAATTGAATGCCAAATGGAAGGAAATAGATCCTAGCTATAATCCTACTGGGCCACAAGCAAAACCCGTAGAGAAAAATGCTACAACCGTGACCAACAAATAAAACTAATTTAAAAAATTTGTGATAATCCGCTTTAGGGTTTAAGTTTGAATGAAAGCACCAAAAATAAATCCGGTTTCGACCGTACCATTACAAAAACCTAAATTTTACAGACTTGAAAATGGCGCAGGTCTATATGACCTAAGGCTTGGAAATCAGGAAATTCTAAAAATTGAGTGGTTGTTCGATGCAGGTCGCTGGTACGAGATAAAGCCCTTGGCTTCTCGTATTGCAGCGCAACAGCTGAAGAGCGGTGTAGAGGGATATAACGCCGATAAATTGGCAGATTTTTTCGATTTCTATGGTGCAAAACTTAAGATCTATGACGATTTTGACAATACCTGTGTTAGGCTTTACTGTCTTACAAAACATTTGCCAACACTCTTGCCCCTGCTCTACGAAATACTGCTGCATCCGATTTATGATGCAAAAGAATTGGAACAGTTTTGCTCACGCAATAAGCAGACCTTGAAATTAGAACTTCAGAAAAACGATGTATTAGCTTATCGTTGTTTTACCGAACTGCTTTTTGGCGAAAAACATCCTTATGGTTATAACAGCATCCCCGAATTTTACGATGCCATAAATAGAGACGATTTATTCGAACATCATCAAAGATGCTATCATGCAGGTGGCTGTAAGGTAATTGTCAGCGGAAAAACAAACGACAGTATCATTGATCTGATAAGGCAATTTACTTTGAAACTACCCACAGGAAAAACTGCAGCCGAAATCAAGGTTCCGGAATTTCCAAATAATGTCCCTCTTCAGTTTGTACATCCCGCCGCAAAAGAATCTGCACAGGCATCGATTAGAATCGGCTGCCGCATGTTCGATAAAAAACACCCAGATTATCATGCTTTCTCCTTCGTAAACAGTTTGTTAGGCGGTTATTTTGGTGCACGACTCATGCAGAATCTGCGAGAGGATAAAGGATATACCTACAGTATTTACTCTTCGATGGAGACGATGCAAAATGGCGGTTATTTCTATATCTATACAGATGTTAATACAGATGTTAAAGATGCTGCACTTGCTGAAATATATCACGAATTAGAACGTTTACAACATGAACCGGTTCCTGAAGAGGAACTGAATATGCTTAAAAACTACTCCTTGGGTATGTTTCTCAATTCAGTCGATGGCGTTTTCAATGTTTCCTCAGTTATCAGAGAATTGATAGAAGAGGATATTCCTTATGATTTTTTTGAGGATGCTGTTGAAAAAACAAAGGCTATTGCTGCCGAAGAAGTAATGGAAATTGCCCAAAAGTATTTTAAAAGGGAAAATCTTTGCGAGGTGCTTGTTTATTAATATTGATTTTTAATAATTCTTCTGTGTATTTACTGCGCGCAATAATCATATTTAATTTCATTTTTGTTTTGGGACTCAATGCCCAAACAGTAAGCGATCCTTGTGCCCGAATACTAGTCGGCACAGGACAGGATTCGCTCATTTGGTCGGCAACACCATGTGCCAATTTTGACGGATATATAGTTTATGCCAGTCCAGATGGAGTATCTGCGCCAGTTGCCATCGATACAATTTTGGATCTAAATGCCCGAGGATACAGACATCCAAATCCCGGTGAAATAGCACGAAATTATAGAGTGGCCATCATCTGCGGAGGAGTTATTGTTTCTACAAGCGCTATTGTAAGCAATCAAAGACCCATTACACCCGATTTGAGATCGGTCAGTATTATTGGCGGAAGCCCTGTGCTCAGCTGGAATCCCAGTCCCAGTCCTAATGTAATCGGATATCAGGTATATAAGGAAAACCCTTACGCCTCGGGCAATTTTTTCCCCTATCCGGCAAATAATCAGATTGTAAACGGATTGAGTTTTTTGGACCCTAACAATAGTTCCCTGCTGGTACGCTATGCCATTGTTGCCATGAGCAGTTGCAATGCGGGCCTCTTAGGCGAAGGTAATGCGCTCGACGGAACTACCGGGCCACACAGTTCAATGTTTTTGACTAGTTCAATCGATAGTTGCAGCGGCAATATTACCCTGCGTTGGAATGCCTATGAGAATTGGCGAGACGGGGTCGATTTTTATATCATCAGAATGATCAGGAATGGAGGAAATCCCCAAAACTTAGATAGCGTAAATGCAAGTTCCTTTGTATATCCCGCGGCTCAAAATGGTGATGCCTTGGAGTTTTGGATAGAGGCAAGGGAGAGAAACAATAATAACAATGCCATCAGCAACAGGGTACTGATGAATGTCGATGTGAATAAAAAAATGGATTTCCTGCATCTGACATCTATAAGTATTGATGCAGCCACACAACAACCTCTGATTGCTTGGAATTGGGATACTGACAGTGATTTTGGCAGCGCATTTCTGCAACGCTCTGACGATAGCCTTAATTGGAATAATGTTCAGACAATAGCCAATAACCTCACACAAAACAACAATATTTTGGATAACAGCGCCGA
>JBILRK010000006.1:0-14935 GCA_044372705.1 Saprospira sp.
GTTGTCATCCTTGACAAGGGCAACACCGTGAATTCCTACCCGTCCTTTTTGTTCATAACTATACTCAACTTCCAATGAATTGTCGTCAGCATCGAGGCCAAAGTTGTGAATTGTTATTTTTTTCTCCAAATCAGCATTCATCGAAATATTTTTCCGAGCCTGTTCAATCGTTGGTTTGAAGGGCTCATAAGAATAGACCTGTGCTACATTAGGATTTAGGGCAAAAAATAAACTGGCAAATCCAACATTAAGACCAATATCAACAACAATGCTTTTTTCGTTGAAAAAGAAACCATATTCTTTGTTGAGGTATATTTCTTTGAGTATATAAATATCCTCAGCTGTTTGAACTTCAACAGTCAAGTAAGGAAATGCTGCGATAATGCATCCGTCTTTTTTATAAAACTTTACAGCTGCCATCTCAGCCAGTTTACACATATTCAGATAAGAATCTAATATGAATTCCTGTTGATTTTGTTGTATTGTTAAAGAAAAAAGGTTTAAGTGAATTTGACGATCCTGAAACTTTACCTCATTTGGAAAATCAGCTGCCAGGCAAATAGCTTTTTTTGTCCAACTGTTTGAATGAAGTCTTAATTTGACTGCTTTACTGATTTTTCTTAGTATGCTCATTGATATTATATTAACTGAATTCAAAATTACAATCTGGTACAACGTAACCTACTTGTGCAGGTCTGTACATTTGGATTATATCTGTCATTGCAATGATTTCAATACTGACACAATCATTTTCCCAAAAGAAATTGCCCGATTTGTCGCCAAACCATATCGAAAAGCTGTAAATACCATCGAGCAGTTTTGGACTGCTAATATTTACCCTCACTTTACCTTTTTTAGGATAAAAGCCGTTTTTCTCTATCAAATTAGGTTGCATCATAGGATTTAGCCCCATTATCGGATTTCCATCGCGGTCGTTCAGCACAAAACCCAGATTTGGAAGCTTCAATTCATGTTCGCAGCTATAATACAATTCAAGAATAATGTTTGCACCATCCTGATAGGTTAAAATTTTAGATACAGCACCACTTTCATATATTTTTTCGGAAACTCTGCTTTGTTCGAGGTAAAGATCAACTACGTCATCAATATCTCCCTGCATAAGAACGGTACCGTTTTTAAGGTAAAATCCTTTATTGCAAAGCGTTTTTACTGCACCCATATTATGGCTGACAAAAAGTACAGTCCTTCCGCTTTTGGCTACATTATTCATTTTGCCAAGGCATTTTTTCTGAAATTCCATGTCCCCCACAGCCAACACTTCATCAATCACCAAAATTTCCGATTCGAGGTGTGCGGCTACGGCAAAGGCTAATCTGACGTACATGCCTGAAGAATATCTTTTAACAGGGGTATCCAAAAATTCAGAAATGCCTGAAAAGTCAACTATTTCGTCAAACTTCTGTCTGATTTCGGCTCGGCTCATGCCAAGAATAGACCCATTCAGGAAAATGTTTTCTCTGCCAGTAAGTTCAGGGTGAAAACCGGTACCTACTTCCAATAAAGAAGCAATCCTGCCCATCAGTTCTATTTTTCCGGTACTGGGTTTGGTGATTCTTGACATAACTTTGAGCAGGGTGCTTTTGCCAGCTCCATTTCTGCCTACTATGCCAACAACTTCGCCTTCTTTAATCTCAAAGTTGATGTCTTTGAGTGCCCAAAAATCTTTTTGTGAAGCTGAATTTGTTCTGCCTTTCAATAATGATTTCAATCCCATTCCCAAACTTTGGTACAGACTTCCGCTTCCGGCAATGCCAAGTTTATATAACTTGGAAATATTTTCTGCTTTTATGATGGTTTCGGACATAAATCAAATTATATCAGGCATTATCTTCTCTACTTTATTAAAATAAAGTATTCCCAATAACAATAAAATTATAATAATTAAAAACGAGATGTAGCTGTATGGATTCAGTGCTTCGCCGCCCAATATACACCAGCGCAGGCCTTCTACAATACCAGTAATTGGATTAAGGTAAAAAAACATTCTGTATTGTTCGGGAACTGCAGCAGATGGGTATGAAATGGGTGTGATAAACATACCGATTCTCAAAAGCATTGGTGTGATGTACTGAAAATCGCGGTATCGAATGGTTAATGCACTCATCCAAATTCCTGCAGCCAATCCGGAAATTATTGCAATGATGATAAAAAGTGGCAGAAAAATAATATTTGGGGATGGGTTGTAACCAAAAATAATGAGCAGGATTGTAATAAGAATGAAATTTACAGCCAGATCAACCAAACCTGTAATTGCCTTCGAAAGTGGAATGACCAAACGTGGAAAGTATATTTTCTGCACCATCTGCTGCGCACTTATAATTGAGGCACCTGCTTGTGCAAATACTTCCGAAAAATAGGTCCAGCCGGCCAAACCGACTATTGTGTAAAGCAAATGCGGAATTTCCTGTCCATTGTAGCCAGGAGTCAGATTTACTTTCGCCACTACTCCAAAAACGAATGTAAGAATGAGTAATGAAAAAATAGGGTTCATAAAGGCCCAAAGAAATCCAATAAGAGTTTGAGCATATCGAACCCTTAAATCGCGATAAGCCAATGCAGAAAGAAGTTCCCTATAACTGTAAAGCTCGGAAAAATTTATTTTTAACGGATTGGACTTCGGTTCTATGATTATTTTTTTCATTTCTATTAACTGCCTTCAATCGCTTAATGATTTAGGGGTCAAAATTAACAATTATTGCGAATTGTAATTCAGTTTTTTTTGAAAAGCACGAAAATCAATATTGTTTTAGTAAACTAAATAATTCTTTCTAACTGAGTACAAAATCATGAGACCCCCCTTTGAAAATCACTTTCCAGAAGTTTTTAAGGGCTTGGCTCATGGTTATTTATCGAGTAAAGCCTATGTGTTTGGACTATATTTTACTGAATTTAAATATTGTATTGCCATTTTCTGAATTACATACAAGGATATAAATGCCAGGTACAACATCCTGGATATTTATATGAATATTGTTTTCTCCAAATGGAATATTGGTAATTTCTTTGAGTAACTGACCCTGTATGCTGTAGATCTTTATGTCATTAATCACAATATTTTTATCAGCCACAACTAATGAAAATTCACCATAGTTAGGGTTGGGCATTAACTGAATGTTGCTGCTTAAATCATTATTTTCAGGTGCAGCAGTAGCTCCGCAACCTGCAGGATCAACACCAAGTGCCAGATAACGTTCAAGGGTATCGGAACCGCAAATGTTAAAGGCTATCTGTGTGACAAGATAACAGCCTGGTCCGGAATATAGGCGGAACGGATTAGGGACGGTTGTTGAAGCATTATCGTCAAAAAACCATAAAAGGCTTGTAGCATTTTGTGAGGTATTAGTAAATTGAACTGAATTTCCGCTTGACGTATTGCTAAATCCAGCAATAGGTAGATTTACCTTGTTTACATAGACAAAATCACTGCCAACGCAACCATTAGGAGATGTAACGGTGACAGAATAGGTATTTGTTGTTGTGACAATTATATTTTGAGTAGTTGCTCCTGTATTCCATAAATAAGTCATCCCTTGTCCGGAAAAACCAGCATCTAAAGTATCTCCGTCGCAAATATTGAGAATGTCACCAAGATTTACTGCAGGTAAATTTTCAATCGATGAAATTAATACAGAGTCGTTAACAATACAGCCTTCTTCCGTTAGAATAGTAAGTATATAAGTGCCTGTATTATTAACCGTTAATTGAGAAGCAGTGCTTCCATTGCCCCAAACAAATTGACCATTTGACCCGTAGTTTGTTCCTAGTAAATTTCCGCAGAGCACTCCATTGATATGGTCAAAAACAATATCTATCGGTGTTTGAACTTCGGTAGAAGTACTGTATGTGCAAGACGCTCCATCAGATACTGTAACGGTATAAATGCCGCTTTGTGCTGCAAGTAAAGACGAAGTTGTAGAGCCATCATTCCAAAGGTATGAAACAGCAGCAGGAACAGTAGCATCGAGTAAAACATCTGTGCAGGTAAAAACAGAATCGGGTAGTTGTAGGGGTAGCGTTACAATAACACTGAAATTATCATTGTTGGCGGCGTAGCAACCATCAAGCGCATAGCTGAAATGCCAGTCGTAGAAACAATTATAAGATACCCCGCTGAAAGCTGTGCCAGTAAGTTCAGCGATTCCACTGCTGCTAGTCTGAGGATAGGTTACAAAACGGTCAACAAGGAATTTAGCATTTCCATTGTTTTCAAAATAAAGCTGATAATTATTACCCGGCATTAAGATGAAATCGAGTGCTAAAAAGACTTTAGTAAAAGCACTATTTACAGTAAGTGTTCTTCTAGCCAACACATTATTTAAACTATCGGCCAGAACTACATTGAAGCTTGTGGGCGCTGTATCGAAATAAACTGCAACAGAATCTAATACTGTGGGTCTTAGAACATTGAAAGTATTTGATAAGATAAAACTTTCATAACTATCTTGATCGCTTGGGTCGGGGTGTTGTTGCGCTCCAATTCTGGTTTGTGTTCTTGCAGCATACTCAACTGTAAAATAGGCAGTATCGGACAGATAAACCTGATATGGTGCGCTTATATATTGAGGCGTTCCAATTGGGTCGGTCCATAGCACAAGAGCACCCTGTGGATTTTGTAAAAGATTTATCTGCGAAGGGCTACAAATACTACTATCAGCAATCTGCGGGTCGGCAGGATTTACTGGGAATTGAACAAGGATTTCCTTAACGCTCGAACAACCACTATTGGTTACAGTTACACTGTATCTACCTGATGTGTTGACAGTTATGTCATTGTTAGTTGTTCCATTGCTCCAGATATAGTTATATGTTGGCACATCAGTCATACTAACTATATTTAAGCTAGTTCCGTTACAAATTGAGGTATCAGCTGGCATAGAAATTTGTGGATACTCTGGCACATTTATTTGAACAGCTTGTCTCGTTGTTGCACAGGCAGGGGTGGATATTCTCCATTTGTAAAAACTATTATATTGGTTCGACAGCGCTTGTGGTAATCCATTTTTAATGCGCAATTCATTATAAACTAATGGAAATGCATAATTGCCAACTACGTATAGGCGACCAGTTCCCTGTATGTTTTCCATCCAAATACTGTAATTATTACCCGGTTCGAGTATGTAGTTAATGGCAATGACATGCTCTCCGGCCGTACTTACATTTATAGTGGTTCTATAAATTTCGAATCCAAGTTCATTTTTAATAGAAATTTCTGAACTTACAGGGCCATCGGTGAAAACGGAAACCTCATCCAGCCTCAATGTTTTGTAAATATCGAATAAAAGGCCTCTAATCGGGTAATTAGAACCGCCAATGCTTGTATACGAACCGTTATTTATTGGTACAGTCTGATGCCCGAAAGTAGTAGATGATCTTAGCAGATTAAGGCCTTCTACAAAAACAGCAGTACTGTCTGTTACATTTAACGTGACCTGATTTCCGTAGGCAATAGGCTGTACCCCATTTAGCTGCTCGTACCAAGCATAAGCTGCTGCATTTCCACTGACATTCAACGTGATTAAACCGCCGCAAACAGTAGTATCAGAGGGAATATTAAGCTGAGTCGGCGGATTGGACAGATAAACAAGAATGGTATCGCTCGATACGCAAATTCCTGTACTGACCTCAGCCCAAATAGTATCTATATTTGATACAGTGATGGAAGAAGTTGTTTGACCATCATTCCATAAATAGCTTGAATTTGGATAGCTGAGATCTAAATTGATGCTTCCACCACATATGATTGTATCTTGAGGCCAATTGATATTCCTTGTTGGAAGCACGTTAACATTAATAGGTTTACGAACGCCGGGGCAGGCAGTTTTTCGAATGATCCAATTATAAAAATAATAGTTATTCGCAAAAGGAATACCATTTCTAATGGTGATATTTTCATAATTCAAAGGAAATGGGGTTGGCGCATCGCAAAAAATCAAGCCACCTCCAACGATATTTTTTAAAAGCAATCGGTAATTGTTAGCTGGGTAAAGTATTTGACCAATCGCTAATTTATTGATACCGGGTAAGAGTGTTACATTTTTTTCAAAAATAACCTGACCGGTGGGAGTAATAATCTGCAGGGTTGAAATTAGGTTAGAGTTATCTACATAAACAGTAACAGAATCCAGATAAATTTCTTCTCGTACATCGAAAAAATTACCACGGTCACCGTTAAATGCATAGTAACCGCCATTAATTGTATTTAAAACAAAATTTGCTGAAACTCCTTCATATGTTTTTTTTATAACTGGCCTAATTTCTGGGTAAAAGGTAGTACTGTCGAAAAGTTCAACACTGTAATTGTTGCCTACAGCCAATAAATTGCCTGAACTTATACTATCCCACCAGTAAACCAATCCTGATGCACCAAAATTATTTGCAATGTCAAGTGATAAATTGCCTCCACAAATTGTAGTATCGAAAGGCTGAAAAGTTAAACTGTCCACTACCGTATATCTTATCAGTGCAGAATCGGAACAGACCCCATTTCTGACAATTACAGAGATAGAATCTAATCCGGTTGTGCTAGTTAGTTGTACACTAGAGGTTGTTGCTCCACTGCTCCATATATAACTGGCTCCGGCATTACTAGCATCTAAACTTAATAGACCATTACACCCAAAGGTATCAACAGGCAGGTTTAGAATTGGAGTTTGTAAAACATTCACTTTTTTTATTTTCCTTGAACTTGCACAACTCAAGGTCTTAATTTTCCAATCAAAGAAATAGTTGTAAAAATTTGGATTACCGTAGCCGGAAGTCAAAGTTACACAATCAAACACCCTGGGATATATAGTGGGTGAAATGCTGTAAAATAAAAATAAGGAAGTGCCACTTATGTTGTTTACGGCTAAGCTGTAATTCCCTACATCGGCAAGGAAAGAAAGGGCAAGTCTTTGGGCCCCGGCACTACTTACCGAAAAGGATTTGCTATATACTACTGCATTGGAACTATTTAGTAAAACAATGTTAAATGAACCGGCAGATGTTGTATATACAGTTATTGAGTCAATTAGTATTTTTTGGGTAGTACTGAAAGATATGCCATAGTTATTGAAGGCAAAGCTTCCATTCTGCCCTACAGAACTGCCTAGATTGGAAGGGTTATTATTTGGAAATCCAGCGGAAAATGTTCGGGTAACCGAATTGCCCTCAATATAAAATGTATCATTGGAACTGAAATTTGAGCTGTAAGTGCTGCCGGTATTGATTAAATTTCCAGTAATGGGACTGTCCCACCATAATAAGATTCCAGGAGAATTTTGATTGACAGTAATGGTATTGTTCCCTGAACAAACAGTGGTATCAGGAACGGTAAAGGAGACAGTGTCTATGATTGAAACGACAGAAATGTCTGACGCAGAACAAATACCTAATTGAACACTTACTGAGACTGTATCGGAATTCTGAATTGTTTTTATGGGATTAGTTGAACCGTCATTCCAAAGATATGTCGCACCAGGGTAGCTGACGTTAAATGTAACAGGCAAACCACATGAAACGGTATCTGCAGGCAGCGAGACAGTTGGTGTAGGATTAACATTTACAATAAGCCTTTTTCTTCCACTTAAACAGCTGGAAAATTTGGTTATTTTCCAGTTGAAGAAAAAGCTGTAAAAGTTTGGATTTCCATAACCGGCTGTCATGGTCAGGCAATCATAAGTGCGCGGGTAAATACTGGGACTGATAGAAAAAAACATGAACAGCGATGTGCCACTAATACTGTTGGCAGCAAGGCTGTAATTGCCGGGCTGAATAAAGAAGGTCAGTGCAATTCGCTGAGCGCCTGCTCCGTTAACCGTAAAGGATTTGGTGTAAATGACAGCATTAGAGCTATTTAGTAAAACCACATTAAAAGAACCTGCAGATGTAGTGTAAACTGTTACTGAATCGAGTAAGATACTTTGAGTGGTACTGAATGAAACGCCATAATTATTAAAAGCAAAACTGCCGCTTTGGCCTGTAGAGCTGCCCAGACTAGTTGGGTTATTGTTTGGCAAACCTGCAGAGAAAGAATTTTGAACGGCATAACCCTGTATATAGAAAGAATCGGTGCTTATAAAATTTGAGTTGTAAGCATTGCCGACATTCACCAAATTACCACCCGTAGGATTGTCCCACCATAATAGTGAGCCAGGAGAAGTCTGATTTACACTCAGATTATGTGTTCCGGTACAGACCAGTGTATCGCTAACACTGTAAGAAACAGTATCAATGATTGAAACAATTGAACTGTCATTTGCCGAACAAATACCCAACTGGACTCTTACAGAAACAGTCGCAGAATTCAGGATTGTATTTGTTGAGGTCGTATTTCCGTTATTCCACAAGTAAGTAGCCCCAGGATAACTGACATCGAATGTAACTGGTAGTCCGCAAGAAAGGGTATCTGCAGGCAGCGAAACAGTTGGTGTAGGATTAACATTGACTATAAGTCTTTTTCTTCCACTTACACAGCTTGAAAATTTGGTTATTTTCCAGTTGAAGAAAAAACTGTAAAAGTTTGGATTTCCATAACCGGCTGTCATTGTGACGCAATCATAAGCAAGCGGATATATACCTGGAGTAATAGAAAAAAACATAAACAGCGATGTGCCACTGATATTATTGGCAGCAAGGCTATAATTGCCGGGTTGAATAAAGAAGCCTAGGGCAATTCGCTGAGCGCCTGCACTGCTAACCGTAAAAGATTTGGTATAAATGACTGCATTAGAGCTATTCAGTAAAACCACATTGAAAGAACCTGCAGCGCTTGTATAAACAGTTACCGAATCCAATAAAATAGTCTGAGATGTGCTGAAAGAAAGACCATAATTATTGAAAGCAAAACTACCACTTTGGCCTGTAGAGCTGCCCAGACTAGTTGGGTTATTGTTTGGTAAACCTGCAGAGAAAGAATTTTGAACAGCATAGCCCTGTATATAAAATGAATCGGAGCTTGTGAAATTTGAGCTGTAAGTATTGCCCACATTCACCAAATTACCACCCGTAGGATTGTCCCACCATAATAGTGAGCCAGGAGAAGTCTGATTGGCCAAAATATTGTGCGTGCCTGCGCAAATTGAGGTATCGCTGGTTTGAAAAGCTACGGTATCAATGATAGATACAATCGAGCTATCACGCGCGGCACATATCCCAATCTGAACTATCACTGATACTGTATCGGAGTTTTGGATAATTTTTACAGGATTTGTTGTGCCGTCATCCCAAAGATAGCTCGCTCCCGGATATGTTACATCAAAAGAAACATCATTGCCGCAGGAAATAGTATCGGATGGTAGTGAAACCTGAGGTGTTGGATTGACATTGACAATAAGGCGCTGAATATTTGTAACGCAATTTGAAAATTTAGTAATTTTCCAGTCGAAGAAATAACTGTAAAAATTTACATTACCATAGCCTCCTGTTAATGTCACGCAATCATAAACAAGTGGATATATACTTGGTGTAACTGCGAAAAACATAAAAAAGGAAGTACCATTGATTGCATTGATAGCAAGGCTATAGCTGCCGTTCTGTACAAAAAAAGATAAACCTAGCCTGTGGGCACCTGCGCTGTTTACTGTAAACGATTTTGTAAAAACTACATTGTTCGAGCTATTGAGTAATACTACATTAAAGGAACCGGCAGATGCTGCATAAACAGTTACAGAATCAATTAAAATATTTTGAGAGGTGCTAAATGAAATACCATAATTGTTGAATCCAAAACTGGCGCTTTGAGCAGTTGATGCTCCGAGGCTAGATGGGTTATTGTTAGGAAGTCCGGCTGAAAAAGAATTTTGAGTCGCATAACCCTGTATGTAAAAGGAGTCAGTACTTGTGAAATTTGAATTTAGGCTGTTCCCTACATTTACAATGTTTCCGTTTGAGGGGCTGTCCCTCCAAAAAATTACACCTGGAGATAATTGGTTGATTGATATGGTATTATTTCCGGAACAAATTAGCGTGTCATTTGCAGTAAAATTACTTGGAGTTGATACTATCACCACCACACTATCTCTCGTCGTTCCACCATTCGTAACATCAACCCAATAGATGCCGCTGCTGCTCACCGTTATGGATTGCGTAGTAGCACCTGTATTCCACAAAAAAGTGGCACCGGGATTTCCAGCATTCAGTGTTACAGAATTGCCCGAACAGATGGTCGTGTCATTTCCCAAATTGACACTGGGTTGGGCATAGACTGCGCTGCTGATGAAGAGGATTAGAATGATGCTATAAATATTATTCATATATTTCATAAAACTAGTTTAAAACCAATTTAAAACATACAAAAATAGGCATTTTTCAATTGAAAAATGCCTATTCAGTACTAAATTTTATACCATCAGAGTGACCAACGTTCAATCTCTGAATTATTGAAATTTCCGTATAGGTTTTTCAGGTCAATCAGAATAGGATTTTCTTTCATAATAGAACGAAAATAATCGGCAGAAAGCTGTTTGTATTCATCGTGAGCCACAGCTACGATTACGGCATCGTATTCATTTCCAATATTTTCGGTTAATTTAAAACCGTATTCGTGATGAACTTCATCTGAATCTGCGTGAATATCTGTAATGTCGACATTGACCATATATTCTTTCAAAGCATTTACAACATCTGCCACTTTTGAGTTGCGGATATCGGCAACATTTTCTTTGAAAGTGACACCCATAATGAGCAGCTTCGCCTGTTTGGGACTTTTATCATTTTTGATAAGGAGCTGCACTGTTTTCTTGGCTACATAATCGGCCATGCCGTCATTGATGCGTCTTCCGCTGAGAATCACCTGTGGATTGTAGCCCATTTGTTGAGCCTTATATGTGAGGTAATAAGGATCAACGCCAATACAATGTCCGCCAACAAGTCCGGGAAAAAATTTAAGGAAGTTCCACTTTGTGCCTGCTGCAGCCAAAACATCATAAGTGTCAATATCCATAAGGTCGAAGATGAGTGAAAGCTCATTCATCAATGCGATGTTGAGGTCGCGCTGAGTGTTTTCAATGACTTTTGCTGCTTCGGCAACTTTTATAGATGCTGCCCGGTGGACACCTGCGTCGATAATGAGTTCGTAGGTTTTGGCGATCTCTTCCAATGACTCAGCACCGCAGCCTGCCACTACTTTTATAATTTTTTCGATGGTACGTTCTTTGTCGCCTGGGTTGATACGCTCGGGGGAATAGCCGATTTTGAAATCAATTTGACCTTTCAGTCCCGATAATTCTTCGAGAATCGGCAAACAGTCTTCCTCGGTACAGCCCGGATATACAGTAGATTCAAAAACGACATAGTCGCCAGCTTTCAAAACTTTTGCAACTGTTTTTGAAGCTGATAAGAGCGGTTTTAGGTCGGGGATATTGTGCGAATCGATAGGAGTGGGGACCGCCACGACAAAGAAATTGGCCTCGCGAAGTTTTTCCAGATCAGCCGTAAATTCAATATCACAACCCTCAAAGGCCGATGATTCCAATTCCTTAGATGGGTCGATGCCCTGTTTCATCAGTTCCACTCTTTCGGAATTGATATCAAATCCTATAACTTTAATTTTTTTTGCAAAAGCAAGGGCAATCGGTAATCCAACATAACCCAAACCGATTACTGCCAGTTTTTTTTCTTTGTTTAATAATGAATTGTACATTTTGTGTTTTTGGTTTAGCGGGACAAAGTTAAAACTCCTCCAATAAATAATTGGAAATGTGCATTAAAAAAAGTTAATATTTAACCAACAGATTGCGAGGATAAACTAAGATTTAAAAAGATTTTTTAATCATTGTCTAAATCAGCGCCGGACGCTGAGTTATTTCGTGATAACAAATAACTCCATCGGCATAATAATGAAAAACCATACTTTTTCTGGTAGACCCAGGTTTTGTTATTGGAGAACCGCCGTGCAATAAATTTGCATGCCATATTAACACATCGCCTTTTTTGGCTTCCAACACTTTTTTCTGTAGTCCCTGGTTTTTAATTTCATCTTCAATTCGGTCTTCATAGGCCTTGTAGGAGTTGGCGCCCAAACGAAAATATGAGCTACCACTTTTGAATTCATCATTCAAAATATAGGGCAGTTTATGACTTCCGGGATAGTAGAAAAGTGCTCCCTGTTCTTCTTTTATATCTTCTAGGGCAATCCAGATAGCAATGAGATATCCCTGCGGGTAGGTGGTCATGTGTACAATATCGGAATGAGCTCTTTGTTTACTGCCTTCAATGAAATTGATACTCTGAAAAAGTTTTACCTCTTTGCCAAGGAGGAAACTTAAAACTTTATTCATCAAGACATCATTTCCCATTTTGCGGATAAGCTCAGACTGATTCAGCGCAAACATAATCTTATTGCCATAACGGAATTTTAACTCACCACTTTTCAGTTTTTCCTTTATGTCGCGGTTTACATCATCGGCCTCTTTGGCAAAAAATCCAGGCAGAATGGCATAACCATCTTCCGACCAGTTAATAATTGATTCCTGAATATTTTGGGGAAAACTTTGAAATTCAGCATGCTTTCCAGAGACATCTTTTAATGATATTTCATCGAGCCAAGGTAGTGGTTGTGCCGGCAATTTTATAAAATCCTTGCTTGAAATAGGGGAGATGACGGATTTTCTCAACCCATACTTTTTATATAACACTGCATTGCCTTTCAACTTGCTGTAATTGAACAGGTTGCTGATGGTATAGGTTATTTTGAAAGAGCGGACAAAGTCGCTAATGTATTTGCTTATTGACATTTTTAAAAAGATTGTCAGATTATCAGATATTAGACTTTTAGACTTCAGACTACTAGACAGAAGACGCTAGATTAAAGCTAGAAAATTCAGAAAGTAGTCTCGTCTTTTGGACGAGAAGAAATTAGAAACAAAAAATAAAAATCTTCTTTTTTAGACTTCAGACTTTTAGACGCTAGAACCATCAACTTCAAAACCAAGAACCATCAACTTCTTAACCAAGAACCATCAACTTCAAAACAAAGAACCATCAACTTCAAAACAAAGAACCATCAACTTCTTAACCAAGAACCATCAACTTCTTAACCAAGAACCATCAACTTCTTAACCAAGAACCATCAACTTCAAAACCAAGAACCATCAACTTCTTAACCAAGAACCATCAACTTCAAAACCAAGAACCATCAACTTCTTAACCAAGAACCATCAACTTCTTAACCAAGAACCATCAACTTCAAAACCAAGAACGAACAACATCAAAACCAAGAACCATCAACTTCTTAACCAAGAACGAACAACATCAAAACCAAGAACGAACAACATCAAAACCAAGAACCATCAACTTCAAAACAAAGAACGAACAACTTCAAAACCAAGAACGAACAACATCAAAACCAAGAACCATCAACTTCTTAACCAAGAACGAACAACATCAAAACCAAGAACGAACAACATCAAAACCAAGAACCATCAACATCAAAACCAAGAACGAACAACATCAAAACCAAGAACGAACAACATCAAAACCAAGAACGAACGACTTCAAAACAAAGAACGAACAACTTCTTAACAAACAACCATCAACTTCAAAACAAAGAACGAACAACTTCTTAACAATTAACTATGAACAGCTTCCTTCTTATTCAACAAATCCAAATTAATTAATATTGCCATACTGAAAAAGAAAAAGCTGCCAACCTTATCAGTTTCAATCATATCATTCATCAATAAAAAGGCATCGATAACTGTAAGCATAAGCATAAGTCCCATGACCAAGGCCTTGCGATTGATGTTATTTCCTGATTCGTGATAAACCCTTTCCCCCAAGATAAGCGTATAAAGCATCATTGCTAAAAAAATCAAAAGACCCGGCAACCCCTGTTCCACCAAAGTCATCAGATAATAATTATGAATGCCCGATTTTTCGGGATTGTTACTCACATAGGTCGCAAAACGGTTGAGTGTAAATTGTTTGTAAAAGAAATAAAAATTTCCCGGACCAACCCCACTGATTGGATGTTCAGTGGTCATGCGTATCCCTGCAATCCAGCGATAATAACGTTCCGAAGTGGAAACATCTTCCATTTTGTAAGTAGCTGCAACAATGCCACTAAATTCAACATGCGATACCGTTCTTTCGCTTGGTGCAAAGTCCATGAACTTGTTATTATAAATCATGTAGCCAAAAAATATTGGAACAACTAAAACTGCCCCCAATAAGGCCCATCGAATTAGCCTTAGTTTTATCACAAAATACATAGCAGCTGCCAGGAAAAGCGCTACATAAGCAGCTCTTGTATAGGCTGTTAGTACGCCAAAAAATAGAATAGATGCTGCTGCTGCCAAAACCCACCAAGCCATTGTCCAGCGGCGGTATCTACCCCAAAAAAACCAAAGCATTGGAAGGATTAGCGCAAGAATAGCAGCATAATTCACATGATTTCTAAAAAAAGGACTGGTTGCCCTATTTATTTCCTTAAAACCAAAATCCAAACTTGCATGATGCAAAATGACTTTCAAAGTTGCAAGTGTAAGCGGTATGATGATCCACCACCATAGTTTCCAGCTTTGCCTTTCATTTCGCATGAGGTGGCCTGTGAGGAAAAAGAAAGTAGCCAGATACCAGAATTTAGCAATGGTAAATTTTATTGAAACTGTAGGATTCGACGACAGGATTGAAGCAAATGCAATCCAAAGAAAATGAGCAATTAATAGAAGCGTGAGCGGATGCCGGAAAAATTTGCCATTAATTAAATTAGGTCTTGTTAATGCCTGAATGACATAAACCAGCATCAAGCCAACAATAAGTGGCTCTGAAGGTAAATCAGTTGACAAACCGTTGCTGAAAAAAAACTCAGTAGATAAGGGAATTGTGGCAAACAAAAGGAAGTATATCGGCCGGTAATTAACCAGGGTCTGATAAGCTAAAATCAGTACAAAAGGAATTCCCAACAGCAGTTCTTCATCGGCAACAATAGCATAAC
>JBILRK010000394.1:0-3284 GCA_044372705.1 Saprospira sp.
AGGTAGAGGAAGGCTAACGATCTACTCGGCCGGAGCAGCAGTGGATGGTTGGGGTAACATGACCGACGATGAAGCATCTGCTGCGGTATCAATCTCGCTCACAGAGGCGCCAACTTCCGCTGTTTTACATTTACAAAATGAACAACTGAGTGTTTTTCCCAATCCTGCCACAAATGGCATTTTTAATATCCAAATCGATGGTGAAAGCGGCATTTATGCCCTTGAAATTACAGACATAATTGGCAAAACAGTTTTGAAAAAAGAAATTCAAATTGAATCGGGAATTTCCTGTCCGATTGAATTGCCACAGCAATGTTTGTTCGGCTTCTATTTTGTGAGCTTGAACAGTAAAAATAAAAGGTTGAGTGGTATTTTAAGGAAATGAGGATTATTTCAGGATATGAAAATGTTTTGCTTCTCCGAAGGTTCTTTTTGCAATTGCGCGAAATATAATCAAGTTCGTTAATCTGTAACTCGAAAAATTTAGTTGCAATTGTCTTTAGATATCGATATATTTGAAAATTGACAGGCATAAACTTTATTGCCAATGCAAATTGTTTCCATATTTTGAAACTAATTTGTATTTTTGTAACGTTTTAAATGTAGCAAATGCGATATTTTCAAACAATCTTTTTAGAGGAAGCTGAGCTTTTTATTTCTGGTTTAGAACAAAAAACTATTAAAAAAATACTCTACAACATTGACCTTGCTGAACAATCAAATGATCCAAAACTATTTAAGAAACTCAACGATGAAATCTGGGAATTCAGAACCAGGTATAATGGAAAACAAATTAGACTTTTAGCTTTTTGGGATAAAAGCGATAAATCACAAACCTTGGTAATTGCATGCAATGGTTTCATTAAAAAAACTGATAAAATCCCAAACAATGAAATGGAGAAAGCTACCAAACTGAAATTGAATTATTTTGATAATAAATCTCAATAAACATGAAAAAAGAAATCAGAACAAGCTCACTTTCTGAAATGAAAGATAAATACATCGGTAAAGTAGGTTCTACAGAGCGTGATGCTTACGAGAATGAGCTTAGAATGGAAGTTTTGGGAAAAACTATCAAGAATATCCGGCAAAAGCGTAAACTCACTCAGGAAGCACTCGGGCAGTTAATTGGTGTTCAAAAATCACAGATCTCCAAACTGGAAAACGGTTCAAACAGCGCTACAATAGATACTATTGTCAGGGTTTTTACTGCATTAAAAGCTGAAATAACCTTTAGTGTAGATTTAATGCCTTAAGAAAGACATCAAGAACTTTAAAGAAATCTAATTCCACACCCTTTTTCTCAATCTTGGCTATTTTACGCGAAGCCGCAAAGAACCTGTAAAATCTACCTTACGCAAAGGAGCGCAAAGACAGACATGCTAGCCAAGACGGCGCACAAAAAAAACCCTTCACCCTTTCATCCTTTCACTTACAAAAACAGCAGGCATCCCAAGCTCAGTTCTCACCCTATAAAACCGTCCTCCACTATAAATTTTTCCTGTAAAGAAATGTTTCCAATTGCCCTCAGGCAAATAGACTTTTAAGCTTTTAGCGAATTTTTTAACTTGCGGACAGACAATCATCTCGCTGCCCAACATGAATTGACGATGTAGGTTTCGGCAGTTTTTGTCATTGGGATAATGCAAATAAAGATGCCTAATCATTGGATAAGCAAATTCAATCGCTTCTTTTTCAACGGCTCTCAGATATGGGTATAGTTCCTTTCTCATTTTGCTGAAAGCTGCATAAAAAGGACTTAACTCATCATCATAAACCTGTGCATTTTTATCAGGTATAATGCCCTCATGCGTGCGAAATATGGGACTAAAGGCTCCAAGTTCGACATGTCTTTTTAAGAGTTTTTTGGAACGAGTCATTCTGAAAATTCCGCCAACTTTCCAAAAACCGGCAAAGCCACCTACATCGGCATGGTTAACCTGCATGCCCGACATGCCCGATGAAAGCAAGGCCGGAACGACAGAGGGAAGTCCATCGTGCCTTTGCCAGGAAGTCATTTGGTCGCCAGCCCAGAAAAAGGAGCTTTGCGCCGCAGAACCCAAAAATGCCGAGCGGGAGAAAAAGGCAATCTTTCCTTCCTTTCCACTTTCTGCGATTGCTTCGCGATTGAGTTTTGCCCATTCAACAGGATAGAGATTATGAAATTCCTGCGCAGATACTCCCGAATAGAGTTTAGCATCCCAGGGCAGGGCTTCTCCAAAATCGGCCATCCAGCCCTCAAAGCCATTGCCGATGAGGTTTTTCTTAATCAAGTCCTTTACCCAGGTTCTGGCCTCTGGATTTGTCAAATCGAAAAGACCAACTTTGAAACCGGTCATTTCAATCAAATAAAGCTCATTTCTTTGATTTTCGACAAAATAGCCCTTTGCCGCAGCTTCTTCAAAAAGTTCTCCCTCATTAATCATCATGGGATTAATATAACCCAAAACCGCTATTCCGCGGGCATTCTGCTCCGAAATAAAATTCTTTAGATTAGGATATCGGTTGCTATCGGCTTCCCAGGACCATCGCAACTGATCGCCTACATAGGTCCTGTTTCTACCGACCCAATCCTGAATCCAGATGGCCGATACAGCTGCGCCCTTGTCCAAGATTTTATCCAATTTTTCCTGCACAATTTTATTGCCGCCCTGCAATCCCAGAATACTACCAAAGCCCCAATCGGGCAAGCGACTATGGAAGCCGTTCCTTTGGGCATGGGCAGTCAATAGCTTCAGGGGATTTTCTGAGCGGACAAATTCCAGGCTTAGTTCATCGTCCCAAACTTCGATACAGTTTTCTTTTGGATTGCTAAAATCGAAAATACTGCGGCTACTTTTATCCAGATGCAAAGAATAGCCTTTCGATGAAATATAAAATGGACTTGGGGCATAACTGTGCATTGGACTTCCCCCGGCATGTTTCACATTTGCGATGCTGCTGATGGGTTGATCGCCTGCACCAATACCCTGTTCCTGAACCCAAACAGCAGTTTTGCGACCTTTTAGGTTTACATAACTGTGCTGCTGCCCCAAACCAAAAATTGATTCATCGGCCACAGCACTCAATTTTATCCGTATCCTGTTATAGCTTGGCTCTGATAATTTAATGTTTAGGGTACTTTTTTCGCCGCTTTGCGTCAATTTCATAACAAAGGAACATCCACACAAATCGCCCTGCACAACTGTATTTGTATCTGTTTTTAGATGATGCAGTATTTTGATTTTATTGCAGCGTTCATATTTTTTTTCTTTAAATCGAAAAAAGCCAAAATGCTCTTTTAC
>JBILRK010000309.1:0-3988 GCA_044372705.1 Saprospira sp.
GTCTGAAATTTAAAAAACCCGTTTCTTTAAGACAACGCATTGCTGCATCAACCAGAGGAAAACCGGTCTCGCCTTTTTTCCAAGCCTCAAAAAATGGCTCATTAAAAGTCTGATTCAATACATTAAAAGCCGGATTGAGATTATAAAACTCAATACTATCCTCCGATTCGAACTTTTGTATAAAATGACAATGCCAACGCAGCCTCGATGCCATAGCATTCAAATCCCTTTGCATAGAAGGTTCCTTTTCTTTAAGGTGATTGAGGTAATAATGAAAAACCTGACGCATACTCAGATTGCCCCAGGCAAGGTGTGCCGAGAGGCGGCTTCCATGATGTCTCGCGCCTGTAGGTGAGGATATATTTTTACCATAACCAGCTGCGCGATACTGTAAAAAAGTTTCGAGCCTTTCCCAGGCAAGATGCTCTCCCCCACTCTGCATACCATCGGGCATAATTTCCATAAATTCACGTGGGATGCTTTTCCCTTTTATGGCCTGCAATGCCTGCTGATTATCTTCTCCGAGTCTGATAGCCAATTCCTTCAACCTGCCCAAATGAACTTTATCTTCAGCAGCATACATCTGCTGATGCCAGTATTTTGCCCATCCCTCTCTATTTTTCAATGCCCTGCGAACGCCAGCATAGGGACTTTCGTCCCAAAATACACCTTTCGATTTAAAGAGCTTTTTTAGTTCAAGATCTCTATCAAATGTTTTCCTTATTCCTACTTCCTCGTAAGAAAAAACAGTATGTACATTATAAAACCTGAATATCTGTCTAAAGGCATCAATAGCACCCTGATGTATGACTGCTAAAGTAAAATTTAAATTTTTTACCTGCTGCATATCTTTGAGAGACTGCCAAACAAAGCGCCAATGTCTTAGGTCATAATGAGTATCATTTATCAATTCCGGTTCGAAAATATAGATTAGTAAAACAGGTTTATCAGCTTCAATAGCCTTGCATAAGGCTGCATGATCGTGCAGTCTCAAATCTCTTTTAAACCAGACTATATTGATGAGTTGTTTTGTCAATTTACTGATATTAGGATTCTTTAATATATCTTTAGCGATTAGCTGCAAAAATAAAACATTTTGTTTTAAAACAATTGGAAATTCCAGAGGTTTTGAATATTTACAAACAATTGCGATATAGTTCATAATTAACCCCAAAAACAGCATTTTATCATTTTTGTTATTTAAAATTTATTTGTTTTAAAACCAATAATATTTGTTTTTTAGATTCAAATTGATTACATTTGTTGTGGAGTCAATATCAGTAAGCATATGATATTCAATCAAAAAAAGACTTTAAACTGCAAGGGTAGCATTTTAAGTTTAGAAGAACCAAAAATAATGGCCATTCTGAACCTTACGCCCGATTCATTCTACGATGGAGGTAGCTGGTCCGATAAAAATTTATTACATCGGGTTGCAGAAATGATTGAAGAAGGCGCTGATATAATTGACATTGGGGCGATGTCATCAAGGCCGGGCGCAGATTTAATCTCAACTGAAGAAGAGTTGAAGCGGCTTATATCTCCATTAAGCGCCATTGTAAAAGAATTTCCCGAAGCCACTATCAGCATTGACACTTGGCGTTCCGAAGTGGTTAAAGCCGCTCACAATGAAGGCGCGCACATTGTGAATGACATATCAGCAGGCAATTTAGACGAAAAACTATTTGAAACTGTTGCCGCCTGTGAAATGCCCTATGTGCTCATGCACATGCAAGGTAATCCACAAAATATGCAGTTAGCGCCTCGCTATCTTGATATCGAAACGGAATTGTTGTCGTTTTTTATCAAAAAAATTGAGCAACTCAACAGTGTTGGAATTAAAGATATCATCATTGACCCTGGTTTTGGATTTGGAAAAACCTTGGAACATAATTACGAATTACTTTCATCTCTCTCTAATTTCAAAATGCTCGAACTTCCCATAATGGCAGGCGTATCCAGAAAATCAATGGTTTGCAAAGTGTTAAAATGTAATCCAGCAGACGCTTTAAACGGCACAACTGCCTTACATATGCTTTGTTTAGAAAAAGGATCCTCCATCCTGAGGGTTCACGACGTAAAAGAAGCCTTTGAAGCAATTAAAATTTGGAATTTCTATAGTAAAGTCGAAAAATTCGCAACTTTTTAAAAGAAAAAAGCAGTTTAGCTTTAATAATATTTTTTTGGTATGATTTTTATTAACATATTTGAGTCTGGTAACAATCAAATACAATGGAAATAGAACACAAAAGAGTCTTGGGACTGGAATTGTCAACCGATCCACGTTGGGTAAGTATGGCTGAAATGAGTATAGAAGACATACTCACCGACCATGCTTATTGCGAACAGAAGGCTGCAGCAAGTTGTATTTCACTCATTCAGAAATATCCGGAAAATGAGCGGCTCGTTGATGATTTGGCGCCAATTGTCACTGAAGAATGGGGACATTTCAGAATGGTACTCAAGGAACTTAAAAAAAGAAAATTGTCGCTCGGCAAGCAACGTAAAGATGAGTATGTGAATGGCTTACAACAATTTATCAGAAAGGGGGTGTCTGCAAAGGATCTTCTCCTGGACAGATTGATAGTTTGTGCCATGATAGAAGCAAGAAGTTGCGAAAGATTTCGATTATTGTCACTTAATATATCTGACGAAGCGCTAAAGAGTTTTTATCATCAGTTTATGGTGTCTGAGGCTGGTCATTTTAAACTTTTTCTCGAACTCGCTACGCATTACAGCAATGCTGAAATAAGCAGAAAAAGATGGGTCGAATGCTTAGAATTCGAAGCAGCACTTTTACAAAATATGGATGCCAGAGGCGATAGAATGCACTAAGAATTTAAAATAAAAAACCAATAAATATGAACCCCATTGTTCGTCTACTTACCATTTTTACAATAATGCTAATGCCTGCATTGTTGTTTTCACAAACTGCATGTGCATCTAAATTTGCAAAAAATATAAAGCTGCAGGGCAAACAAAGTCTTGAAACCAAAGCTTTTCTGTTGAGCAGCACTCATGAATATGAATATGAGATGATTTTTCAGGTTACTGATGAAGGAGTTTATATGGTTATGACTTCAACTGATATCCATCCACTTGAAAAAGAAAACACCAGAGTTCAGTTTATCTCCGATGACGGAGAAAAAATGGTCTTGACCTTCACTAATGAGGTACAAAGAATTACAGTAAGAAATAGACCCGCTTATGTAAATACATTGTTATTGAATATCTCCTTATTGGAATGGTTTTCTACAAAAAGCATGAAATCATTTCGTGTAATGAATATGATGGAAACCAAGATGTATGCCCGCTCAATTACAAGGATTGCGGAATTAAAAGAATTAGCCGCCTGTGTTTTAAGTGAAATTGACCCTTCAAAAATCAAACATGTAAGTGTTGATGCTACTGTAAAAACGAATATTCAAAATGAGGTAGAACAAAGATCAAATCAGCCAACATCTAGTAATACTCAGAAAAAGCCTTGTGATGACATGAGCGAACAAGAGCTAAGAGAAATGCGTAGAAAAATAGATCTTGAAAAGTCGAACATGAACGAAGATCTGACAGCTGCCAGAAATAAAAATGCCGATGCTAAAAGGGCTCTATCCGATGATGTAATAAGAACCAAAGAAAATGCCGAAAAGGAGAAATCAAATATTGCACAAGAGGTAAGTGGACTAAGACAAAAATTGAATGATGAACTGATGCTTGCAAGAGATCTTGCTGCTAAGGAAAAGGCCACTATATCTGCAGAAGTTGCCGATGCAAGACAAAAAGCAAATGAAGAAATTTCTAAAGCCAGAGAAAAAATTGCAGAAACAATTCGTGAAGCGCAGAAAAACGCTGGCGATATTTCTGAAAAAGCAAGAATTGAAGCGCTTGCCGCAAAACAAAAATCTGAAGCCGAAATAGTAAAAATACAAGCCGATGAAGCTCAAAAAGTAAATCAGGCACGTCAGGAAGCTGCTAAGCAGATAAATGAAGC
>JBILRK010000310.1:0-3976 GCA_044372705.1 Saprospira sp.
TTATTTTGAGAAAAACAAAAGCACTTTCTTGCAACTCGAAGGGCATCATAGCGAGCAACGTGTTGTATTGGAGGGCTTTATCGAGGGCAGAGAATTTTCCTGTGTTGTAATTCAGGACGAAAACGGGGAAGCTGTAGCCCTGCCTCCTACCGAAATTTTAAAAGGAAAGGAAGTTTTTGACTACCGCTCCAAATATTTGGCAGGCCTGTCAAGAAAAGTCACACCAATCGATTTACCAACTGATCAAATACAAGCAATTCGCCTGGAATGTGAGCGACTATTCCAATATTTGGAATTCAATGTTTATGCCCGAATTGACGGTTTTATAAAGTCGGATGGAACTATCATACTCAACGACCCGAACACAACATCGGGCATGTTACCATCCTCTTTTTTCTTTCATCAGGCTGCCGAAATAGGTCTAAATCCGAGTAATTTCCTAACATACATTATCAGGACATCCTTGTCGGAACGTATTAGAAACAGCATGAAGCTGAATCTTTTTGACAATTTACTGAAAAAATTTGATGCGCAAATTGTTGCCCGAAATTCGCATAGTTCCGTAAAAACAAAAGTTGCCGTCATATTGGGCGGGTATAGTTCCGAGCGGCACATCTCGGTTGAAAGTGGACGCAATATTTATGAAAAACTGTCAAGTTCGGCCAAATACGAGCCTATACCGGTTTTTCTCTGTGGCAATGCTGAAAATTTGGAGCTTTACCAACTGCCAATCAATCTTTTACTGAAAGATAATGCCGACGACATACGCGACAAAATTTATCATTTCAGCCGACATAAGGTTACATTGAGCATTCAGGATCAATGTTTAGCTATAACTAAAAGATTTACTGGAAATAAAGCAATTTTTGAACCTATAAAACTCAGTTTCGAGGACTTAAAAAGCAAATGCGATGCAGTTTTTATAGCCCTTCATGGACGCCCCGGCGAAGATGGTGTCATTCAGCAAAAACTCGAGGCACTAAAGATTCCCTACAATGGTTCAAATGCTGCCTCTGCTAATATCACCATTAACAAATATGAAACCCTGCAACAGTTAAAAAAGGCTGGATTCACCGTTACAGATCAGATGTTGATTGATGCTGAAGATTTTTTACGCAACAGTGATTCCCTGCTTAATCAAATCGAAGCGGCACTTAAGTATCCCCTCATAGCCAAACCTGTTGACGACGGCTGCAGTTCTGCTGTGAAGAAAATTAAAAACAGAACACAGCTAGAGGCATTTTTGAATGCGATTTTCCGAGAAAAGGAAGAAATTCCGACTGCGCTTGCTGATATCCTACAATTAAAAGCCAAGGAGGAATTTCCAATTAAAAAAACTGCCCTGCTCGAAACTTTAATTGAGAAAGGAGAGGCAATTCATTTTCTTGAAATAACAGGGGGCTTGCTTACCAGATTTAATGAAAAGGGTGAAGTTGTACATGAAATTTTTGAACCCTCTGAAACACTTGCCGGAGGTGAAGTACTTTCTCTGGAGGAAAAATTCCTTGCTGGTGAAGGCCAAAATATCACCCCAGCCCGTTTTGCTGTAAATGGCATTTCGCATGAACATGTCTCTAATCAGGTCCGCAAAGATTTGGAAAAGGCTGCCAAGGTTCTTGGCGTTAGCGGATATGCCCGAATCGATGCCTTTGTAAGAATTTATGCCGACGGCAGAGCTGAAACGATTGTGATTGAAGTAAATTCACTTCCAGGCATGACACCGGCTACCTGCATTTTCCATCAATGCGCCTTAAATGGCTACAGTCCAGCCGATTTTATCGATAGTATTTTAGCGTTTGGCGCACAAAGAAACAAGTTACTAAGGTAGAAATTAGAAGGATGAATTCAGAAAAATAAACTTCTAAATTCATCCTTCTACCTTCTGAATTCTTATCGGCAGAAAGACGAGACTAACTTCTGAATTTATTTAACAATTTTCTGCAAAAAGAAACTGTAAACCGGCAAGTGGTCTGAAAAACCGCCAATATAATTTCCAAAAGAATAGGTTCTGAAAGGCGAACCTTTGAAACGGCCATCTTTGTTCAAAAGATAGGGCTTTTTATAAACAACAGCGCTTTGAAAAAAGTATCCTTTCTGGTTCTTGTTCAGAAATGCGCTGGAGATAATTGTCTGATCAAAAAGATTCCAACTGTCATTGTAAGTCAGTGTACCATCACCCGTTTTGTATTTTACCCACATTGGATTAAATAATCCACCTGGTTTTACCTCCTTTGTTTTACCTTTTGCATTTAAAATATCTTTGATACTTTCATTGATAGGGTCATCGTTTAAGTCACCAGTTATAAAGATTTTTACATTGGGATTCAATGCAGTAAGCGAATCAACAGCTTTTTTACATAATGATGCGGCATAATTTCTTTTCGAAATGGAAGAAGTACCACCTCTGCGAGAGGGCCAGTGGTTCACAAAAACATGAAGTGTATCAACTCCACCTAGGATACCGGTTACATGCAAAATATCTCGCGAATAATAGCTACCACCTTTGTCGTCATCCAACAAAACTGGAATGACTCTGTGAGATAATTCTCTAAAATATTTTGGATTGTAAAGCATTGCTACATCTACACCCCTGCTATCGGGTGACTCTTCATGTACAATTTTATAATTTCTGTTTTTAAGTGGCGCTTGATCAGCAAGGTCTTCCAAAACGGATCTGTTTTCAATTTCAGCTACGCCCAAAATGGCTACACCATCAGGCGTCATTTCTGTACCTAGTTCCGAAATTACCCTTGACAGATTTTTTAACTTATCCTTGTATACAAAGCCAGTGTATTGATTGCTTCCGTTCGGCAAAAATTCCGAATCGTTTTTATCGGGTGTATCAAGAGTGTCGAATAAATTTTCGAGGTTATAAAAGCCAATACAGGTTACCCTGTAATCACTTTGTGCACTTGCAGAAAAAGTGATTAAACCAAAGGCTAATGTAATCGTAAGTAAAGCAGGAAAATTATTGAAATTCATTTCTGAGGCTGTTAATGATGTTAAGGTTTCGATATAACGAAGCTCAAAGATATACAAGTCCGTTTAAATCAAATAATTTAAAACTGCTTTATAAGAATAACTTTTTGTTAATTTAATTAAATAATCACCTTAGCTGTCTCAAAAAAATTATAACTTCGCAGGGAAATCTTAACTTATATTTTTCTCGGTGTGCTCTAAGGAGTTCACAATCAAAAACCAAATCATGAACAAAAATTTGCTTTTGCTCACACTGTTTTTTAGCCTCTTATTTACGGGGTTAAATGCGCAAAACAGTATCAGCGGAAAGGTACTCAATGCAAATGGAGAACCCATCGAATCTGTGGAGGTTCGAATTGAAGGCAGTGAGCTAGTTAGCGTATCTGACCCAACAGGTAGTTTTATTTTTGCTGACCTTCCAATAGGGACCTACAGGTTGGTTTTCAAAAAAGAACAATGGAAACTTAGCTTTGTAAGTGTTGTTTTAGGTTCAGAAAGCAAAGAAATCGGTACAGTAGTTCTAAGTATTGAAGATGGCGTTGACCAACTCTCAAGTGAAGAACTAATCCCTTCTGTTAGTCTCTCAGATGCTGACTTGAATGATGCAGGTGGAACACAGAACGTTTCTGGTGTGCTTACCTCCTCTCGCGATGTATTTTTTAACACTGCAGCATTTGCCTTTGGCGCCATGCGCTTTAGTATCAGGGGTTACGATTCCGAATATTCAACAGTTTATATTAATGGCATACCAATGAACTCATTGGAAAATGGTAGAGCGAGTTGGACACTTTGGGGTGGATTGAACGACGCTTTCCGCAGCCGAGACAACACTATAGGACTTGGTATTACCGACTATACTTTTGGCGGTCCGGGTGGTGCAACTCAGATGGATGTTAGAGCCTCTGCTCAGTGGAAACAGTTTAGAGCTGGCGTAGCAGTATCCAACCGTTCATATGTTTACAGGCCAATGTTTATCTACTCAACAGGTATGATGAAA
>JBILRK010000311.1:0-3973 GCA_044372705.1 Saprospira sp.
AAGATAAAGGAAAAGGTGGATAAGCTTTTTGCCAAGGGCGGAGAATTGGAAAAATGGGGATAGTATTCAAGCTCAAGATTCGAAGTGTTAGCGTTCAGTAACCATGGAAAATGAGACGAATTAGAGTTTAAAATATTAATTCAAAGCCTTTGTTCATCATTTCCTTCCAAAGCTGGTTTATATTTCTTAGCCTTTCATTTGCTAATTTTAAAACAATTGCCTCTGCTGTACAGTTTTTCAATTTGAGTTGAAGCAACTGGGGCTCGTTTATGGGTATTCCAATCTGTGAAACAATGAATGCCTCCGCAGCTTCTGCATAGCCAAGTTCAACAATTTCCTTGCAAAGTAGCAGACAAAAACGGTTATAAATTTTACCGACATGTGAAATAGGATTTTTTCCGGCAACGGCCTCCATGCTCATTGGTCGGCAGGGTGTTATTATTCCGTTGATTCGGTTTCCGCGCCCCACTTCCCCATCATCGCCCGCCTCGGCACTAGTACCACTAACAGTCAGGTAAATAGATTCATTTTTATAGTCATCGGCGCTATTGATAAAAAGTTGGGCATTGTTCAAATTTAATTTTTCACAGACAAGTGATTTTACAGCTTCTTTCTTATCGATATAGTCTTGAATATCAGAAACAAAACGATCTATTATCGCTATTGATAAAGTATAATTGATATGTGCTTCCGTTTTCAAAGCCATTACCTTGATATCCTCACCAATAAAGGGCATTTTTTCTTTGATGCCTTTGGAATTCAGCAGCTGTTCAATATCAATTACCTTCTGTTCCGTATGGCTAAGCGGATAATAAGCCACTCCGAAAGAAGTATCATTGGCAAGGGGTACATCTCCTTTACCTAATCGGCTGAAAAGATCTGTTAAATCAATGCTTCCAGGCCTTATTTTGCAGCTGATTTTAACATCCCTTTCAGGGAGAAATCGAAGATTTTCCCTGAACCATTTTTTTGAAGTTTCAATGGCGATTTCCTCTATTGGAATTTTCTTGCCGAAGGCCTCAAAGCTGGCTCTACCTGCAAGTATCAGCTCAATAGGTCTCGTAATTTTACCAGCGCCATATCTGCTCACAGAAGATCCACCTACCAATAATGCCTTATCGACATTGTGGTGAAGTACCATGCCGAATTCCTGTAGATAATAAGAACAAAGTTCAATTGAAACTTGCTCCGCAATCTGGTCGCATATGCTATCGGGATGTCCTTTGCCCTTTCGTTCGACCATTTCGAAATGACCGTAGGGATTTAAGGACTGAATATTAATCTTGTTTTTCAAATTATTCTGCCTTTACAATCTGTTAAATTTATGGCAGCTTAATTTTGGTTTTCTTATTAAAGTCTTGCTTATTTAAGCGATTTCAACCTTATGATTTCGTCGGCACAAAAGGGCATATATGACTTTTCTGTAACTATTACAGATTAAATGCTTTGTTTGAAAATCTTATTAATATCCCGCTGCCGAATCATCTCCTCTCCTATCTGCAGCGCCTTCAAGCTTACCATCGGGACGAACTAAAATCGCCTCAACCTGACCGATTGAACTTCTTTCTTTGAGGCTATGTCCCATTTCTGCAAGTTTTTTTAAAGTAGCAGCATCAAAACAATTTTTCTCATGATAAATCTGATCGGGCAGCCACTGATGATGAAAGCGAGCTTTTTGTACTGCATCCTGTAGTGGAAGGCGGAATTCAATTACGTTTATAATTACCTGAAATACTGAGGTAATAATGGTGGCACCACCCGGAGTACCTACAACCATAAATAACTTTCCGTCCTTTTCCAGAATGGTTGGCGTCATCGAACTCAACATTCTTTTTTCGGGTTGGATGGCATTTGCTTCGGCACCGAGTAAGCCAAACATATTGGGTGAACCCGGTTTGGCACTGAAATCATCCATCTCATTGTTCAAAATTATTCCAGCACCTTTAACTACAACCGATGAGCCATAATTGCCATTGAGCGTAGTAGTGACTGAAACAGCATTCCCATCGGCATCAACAATAGAATAGTGCGTAGTCTGCTCCGATGTTTTACTGGGTTTTCCAGCCTTAATCTGTTTGCTTGGCGTAGCCTTTTTGTCATTGTAATCCCTCATTCTGTATTTGGCATAAGCTTTATCGAGCATAGCCTCTATTGGGACGGGATAAAAATCACTGTCGCCCAAATGTTCGGCTCTGTCGGCATAGGCTCTGCGCTCGGCTTCAGCCATCAGGTGTACGGCAGCAGGACTATGAAATCCCATCTGTTCCAGGGGCTGATCTTCGACCATTTGCATCAATATTGCCAAAACTATCCCTCCGCTCGATGGGGGTGGCATGGTAATAACTTTATAGGACTTTTTATATTCAAATACCATAGGATTTCGCCATTTTGCCTGATATTTTTCCAAATCCTGCATGCTGATGATACCTCCGCCCCTTTTCATATCATCTACAATCAGTTCGGCCGTTTTACCTTTATAAAAACCATCATGACCATTTTGCTGAATCCGACGCATCACCTCTGCAAGGTCTTTTTGTATCAGTTTTTGTCCTGACTTCCAGGCTGTTTTTTTTACAAAGGCATTTTCATGCTGATTGATTCTTATAAAATTTTTTTGATTGTAATTCAGCGCATTCGCTTCCTGAGTAGTAATTTCAAAACCGTTTTCTGACAATTTCACTGCAGGCTCCAGCAGGACGGACCAGGGTAGTTTGCCATATTTTTTATGCGCTTCAAACATTCCCGCAACAGAGCCAGGAACCCCCACTGCCAAATGTCCATTGCGGCTCAGACTGTCGATGGCATTGCCATTTTTATCGAGATACATATTTCTGCTAGCAGAAAGCGGCGCTTTTTCTCTGAAGTCTAGCGTGGATGCATTGCCATTTTTATCGCGGTACACCATAAATCCCCCGCCACCTATATTCCCAGCCTTGGGATATACCACCGCAAGAGCAAAATGCACCGCCACCATAGCATCAACAGCGTTTCCTCCTTTTTTCAAAATATCCCTGCCCGCCTCAGATGCCAGTGGATGAGCCGAAACTACCATGGCTTTCTCGGCAACAAGTTCTTTTTGAATTTTGTATTTTCCCTGAGCATGAAGCTCCTCTGTCGCTCCGAAAAATAAAAGTAATAACAACAATCTATACATGACTAGTGATAATTTATTTTTGATTCCATCTGTAGATTTAGCTTTCTCTTCTTCCAAATATACTGACCTGTCTTTGACTGAATCTGTTGTTCCCCTTCATTGCAGCCATTATCGGCTCTTATTAGAATATGATCTTTCAATCCGCCCTCATCATTTGGATAAATCAACTCTTCGGTATAGTAACAGGGAGGGTCTGACAGATTTTTAATGTTTTTTACAGCTGCTAACTGCTTCCCATCCCAGAAAAAAACCTGACTTCCATATTCTCCCGAATAGTAAACATTTCTAAAATCAAAGTTAAGTATATTTTTTATCCCATTCAACCCTTTGTTGTCATACACATTCAGATTTCTATAATAACTCAAACTATTGCCAATGGCTTTGAATTCTTCTTCAACCAATAATTTTCCTTTGGATAGTATCTTACAATTAATGTACAAATCAGAATTGGTTTTTTTCTGCTCATCTGTTTTAATTTTGGAAATTCCATATAGGAATGTCAGGTTTTTGTCTGAGGCATAATAATCTACAGGAAAAGACAGCATTCCCGACCAGATAAAAGCAACTTTCTCTCTAGCATCGAGTAGGTATGAAATTTCCAACCATGGCAGTTTTAATCCAGCAAAAGTATCCAATACCTCAGTTCTTGATTTTACAATTACTTTATGCCCCAAGGGCAATTTATCGAGCAATTTTGCACTATGGTTTGGCGATTCATAGACATTAACTTTATCATATAGCAGCATTAGCTCATCGCCCGCTTTTATTTCAAAATATGGGTTATAAAAATCATCCTGAGCCTTGAGCACATCAAAGGTT
>JBILRK010000007.1:0-14727 GCA_044372705.1 Saprospira sp.
CCAAACATCAACACATCCTGAATATTGACATGCTGTGGCCTGTTTACAATGTAAAATACAGTTTCTGCAACATCCATAGCTGTAAGTGGAGTGAAATTTCCATAAATATCTGCCTTTTGTTCATCTCCATCGAATCTCACAAGTGCAAATTCAGTTTCAACATGTCCAGGGTGCACAGCAGATACTCTGATGCCATATTTATGCAAATCGAGTCTCATGCCTTTAGTTAGCATATCAACAGCTGCTTTGGTGGCACAGTAAACATTGCCATCGGTATAAGCCTCCTTGGCAGCGACCGAGCCAATATTTACAATAAAACCTTTTTGCCTTTCAACCATGCTCTTACTTACAATCCTGCTGATATACAATAAACCTTTGATATTGGTATCAATCATCGTTTCCCAATGACTGAGGTTGCCTAGGTGGAATGGTGCTCTTCCTTTTGCCAGTCCAGCATTATTTATAAGAATATCGATTTTTTTCCACTCCTCAGGTAGTTTTGAAAAAGCCTGTTCAACGGCAGCTTCATCTCTAATATCAAAACAAAGACTTTCGATTCGGGAGGAAAAACTTGCAATAAATTCTTCTTTGATCAGGTCTAAACGATCTTTTCTACGCCCGGTTATGATAACTTTATAACCATTTATGGCAAAAAGTTCGGCAATCGCTTTTCCTATACCCGATGTGGCTCCAGTGACCAGCACAATAGTATCATCATTTGGATTTCTGGTAGGTTCGGGAATTGATTCTTGCATTTGGTCAGAAACAGTGCAAGGATTGTAAACCCCAAAGATTAGGTTTAAATCAGTATTTGCTATACCTGTATCGATGAGGCAGGCCTGAAGATAGTTTGCCTTTGCAGCAATTTTTTGACCAATTTTTAATTGACAATGTGCCAATTCCAGATAGGGAAGGGCTTCCGTACCATTAAGCTCAATACCCCTTTGGAACATATCTGCTGCTTTTTGTTGCTGTAGCGCATTTTTCGAAAGATGATGTGCATATTCAAAATACAAAACAGCATCCTCTTCGTGACAGAACAATGCTTTGCGAAATAACTCTTCTGCTGATTCGTTTTCGAAATTCCGATCAATCAATACTGCTAATTGCCTAAGTACGGCAGCATTCATAGGTTCCTTTTTGAGGATTTGCTCCAGGTAATTACGTGCAGTATTAAAATCGGCTTCAGCTATTGCGGCTAATGCCTGCTCAAAAATCTGTTCGGCCGATCCATTATTATCTTCACCGATTGAGTTTAAATCATTAGATTCCATAGGTTCTACAGCGTTATTTGTTAAATCAAAATCTGTTATTTCTGTATTTATTTCAGACTTTTCTTCAAAAGCAGTTGATTCGGGCCTTATTTTGGGTTCGATCTCTTTTTCTTCTTTTTCATCCGGAATCAATGTAGTATCATCCTCGTCCTCGATTTCGTTGAAAATTGGAAGCTTATTAAGCTCTGCTACTTCGTCAATTTTGCATAGTTTCTTTATATAATCAAAATTATCTTTCTCAAAACTGTCTAAAATAATTGGACTCAAACTTACAATTGTTCTAAGAAAGCCTGCAATAGCAGTGGATATTTTTCTGGTCTGTTCTATCAGATTTTCTGAAACCGCATCAGGTGTTGCTGCGTTTAATCTTCTAAGTCTAATCCATTCCTCATACCAGAAATCTCGATATTGCATCAGCTCATGTATATTTCCTATACGAGTTGGTATTGGATGCAGATTTCCGTCAATTAATTTTTGACCGTCCATTAAGATTGGAATTACAAGCTCAAAACGATCTAAATCAAGGGATAAAATTCTTCCCAGGAGAGCAGATTTAAGTAGATTGTCGCTTATAAAAAGAATCAGTGCATTCTTCTCATGTCCAGAAATTAGTGCATTAAGCTCAGAGAGATCCGGATTAAAATAGCATTGTAAGTTATTCTTATCAAGGAATGTTTTAAAATTGGACAACCTATCCCACGATTCTTCTACACTAAATATAAAGTATTTCATAATTTTTTTCCATTGATTTCAGAGAAAACTAATTGAATGCAAAACTATTTTCACAAATATAACAACTTATTTTGGTCTATTTATTGCAGAAATTAAAAGTTTTCCCTAATATGCATCAACGTTTGAATGATTCAATCCGATTTATGAGTGTGCCAAGTCAAAAGCCTCATTGTCCTTATTGAAATATTTATGAAATTTATATCTGCTCTTTTTATTTTAATTGCTGTTTCGATTCTTTTTTCCTGTACTCAGGGAAATGAAGAGGATTTTGGACCAGGCAAAGCTTGGATACCAACATCTGTTGAACTTGCCGAAGCAGACAATATTGAGGAGATTGATCTATCGGATTCTGCTTATGTGGGTATTTCAAAAAAAATAGCAAATTATAAAAATCTTAAGTTTTTAATACTCAGAAACAATCAACTGACTAAAATTCCGAAAGAAAGCGCATCGTTAAAAAAACTACTGAAAATTAATTTAGCTAAAAATCAGATTACTGAGTTTCCAATGCCAATATTGGAAATGGAAAACCTTCAGGAAATTGATTTGAGATACAATAAGTTAACGGACATTCCAAACGAAATTAAAGTATTGAAAAATCTTCATACACTCTATCTCGCTGGAAATCAAATTAGTCCCGAAAGAAAAGGACAGCTCAGGGATCTCTTACCCAAAACAAAATTCATTTTTGGCATTAATAAACCAAAAGCAAAAGAATGAAAGCATTATTGCTTGAATCGGTTAACAGCAGTCCAGTCTACAAGGAAGTAGAAAAGCCAAAACCAGCAGAGAATGAGGTGCTCGTAAAAATAGCAGCTGCAGCACTCAATCACAGAGATATTTACATAAGTCAGGGTCTATATCCAGGAATTGTTACACCAATTATTCTTGGTTCAGATGGCGCTGGAACCGTAGTAGAGCTGGGTGTAAATGTCGGCAAAGAATTCTTGAACAGAGAAGTTATCATAAACCCAAATATCAATTGGGGAGCCAATCCAAAGGTTCAGGATAAAAAATATAACATTTTGGGTATGCCCTCAAATGGGACCTTGGCTGAATATGTCTGCGTGAATGTGGACAGACTTTCAGAAAAGCCGGCACATTTGAATTTTGCCGAGGCAGCCTCCATTCCATTGGCAGGACTTACAGCTTATCGCTCATTGTTTACAAAAGCAGCGCTTCAAAAAGGCGAACGTCTGCTTATCTCAGGTATAGGTGGTGGGGTCGCGCTTACCGCTTTTCAAATGGCATTGGCTATAGGAGCGGAGGTTTGGGTAAGCTCTGGAACTGATGATAAAATAGAACAGGCTGTAAAACTTGGGGCTAAAGGAGGCATAAATTATAAAACCGAAAATTGGCACAAAGAATTGGAAAAAATAGCTGGAGGAGGATTTGATGTAATTCTTGACAGTGCCGGAGGCGAAGGCTTTCAATATTTTCTGGATTTGGCAAATCCTGCAGGCCGAATTGTTTTCTATGGTGGAACGCGAGGAAGTTTTAAGGTCAATCCCCAGAAAATGTTTTGGAAGCAACTCACAATCTTTGGGTCAACAATGGGCGATGACCATGATTTTGATAAAATGATTTCCCTTTTTAAAGATTACCAGATTATCCCTTTTGTTAAAGATATTAGACCATTGAGTGATGGAGCTGCTGCTTTCAAAGACATCGATGAAGGCCGCCAATTTGGAAAATTAGTATTGATTCCTTGATTTATTGCACCGAAATAATATTATTTGTTACGATTTTAAAATAGTTGGCACAAATAATGCAATTTCAAAAAATTCATAAATTAACTTACATATTAAAGCTTAAAAATGAGACTAATTACATTATCACTATTACTGCTGAGCTTTTTTGGCAATCTTAAGGCTCAGGACAAATTTGAAGAAGCTGCCAACTTTGCTGCCGATTATATCTGCAATTGTGTGAACAAAGTTTATGCAGATGTAGAACCTGAAATCAGAGATCTTATTATTAAAATTTACATGCTGCCTGCCGAAGAACAAACGGCATTTGTGTTGGGATTGAGCGAATCTGTTCAAACAAAAGTCATTCAACAGTCTATGATTATGGCCGACGAAACCAGGGCTGTAGAAATGGACGATTGCAACAATAAAATGGTGCAGGAAATTGAAAAAAAATACAAAAATGTCGATGAAACTGGTTTCAATGAACAAGACATGATCATTACAATGCTCGAAAGACTCGGTTCAATAAAGAAATGTGAGTTTGCTTATATGCTAATGAAAATTGGTATGGAACAAGAGCAACTCTCTGAAGATGTATTGATTGAAGAGGAGTCAGATGGGGAAGGAGAGTAAAAATTTGTTTTAAAATTTTTTAAATAATAAACATGAAAAAATTATTTTTTTCAATTGCTATTGTATCAATTTTGGGCTCTAATCTACATGCTCAAACAGCTTTTCACGATGCAGCACAAGATGCCGCCACTATCATTTGCAATTGTGTGAATAAGACATACAAAAGTTTGGATGACATGTTGTATGATGAAACAGGTGAAAAAGGAAAGAAATTTGAAGACTGTATGGAATCAAACAATGAAATGATGGACAAGAAGTATGGCCATCTCGAATCTGAACCAGGTTTTTCAGATTTAGAAATGTTTGAACTAATGCTTGAAAAACTTGCTAAAATTGAAAAATGTGAATTGGCAAATATGATTATGAAATTGGGGAGAAATTTAAAGGATAGTGAATCTGATGAGTCTGAAGAGAAATCAGATGATGAATAAATGATGAATCACAATACAATGAGCATAAAAAAAGGAACTTTTTAATCGTAAAAAGTTCCTTTTTTTATGCGCTTATTTTCTTTGCGTGCGCAAAAGCTTTATCTCGCCCTCCTTTGTTATTTTGTCTCCACTTTGGCAACAGACTTCCAGTACATAGTAATAGTTGCCTTCAGCTAATTGATTGTTTGAGCTTACATCGTCATTGCCGGTGCTCAACAGCCTTATTTTTTTTGAAAAAGGATTCCCGATGTCAAATAAGGAAGATTGATTTACAAATTCTGATTCCAAAACTTTTAGCCCCCATTGGTTGAAAATCTTCAGGTCAAGTTTTGAAATTCCTGAGCTTTCAATATTTAGAATATCCCCGAATTCTACATTTGGCTCAAAACTATTTGGGATGCTTATACCACAGCCGTTTACTGGTTCAGGGTTATTAAAATGATAAAACATAGACATAATTTTAAAAATCGAATCATTGTATTCATTTTTTACAGCTTCATTTTTTGATTGAAAATGACGTGTTAGATTTTTAGGAGTTTTAAAACCTGTTGAGTTTAGTTTTAGTTCGTTTGGTGGGTTTTCTAAAGTAGAGATGGCATCTCTGTCAATCTCTTTGGCTAAAGAGGGGTTGTTAGCATATCCTAATAATAAGCCGCTTAAAACAAGGGGAATAAATCTTTTCATAGTATAGTTTAATTATTTTTATGTGTATTGATTGTGCACGATTTAATAGTTTTAAAATGATTCTAATTGTTATTTTTTCTGTGATACAAAGGTAAGTCAATGTGAACCCTTAAAAGGTGAGCAAATGACGAGCAGATGGGAACCCGCATCATTTTTTAGATTGACCGCTGTCAATTTACTTTATCTCTAAGTTTTTTTATATTAAAAACCAATTATTTAGATAATCTGTAAGCTTAATTTTAGTTCAAGAAATAAAAAAAACATGGTTAACTAATTTGATCAAATTGCTAAACAAAAAATCATCTTTTCATTACTTTCAAAAAATCGTCAGCTTGGTCATGCATAGCCAATTATAAATATCTATTTAAACTTAGATTGTCAAATGCTGTTTTTGTCAATGAATTTTATGATATTTGAATTTCAAAGATTAAACATTGGCTATATTAAAAATTAAAGAATGAAAATTTTACAAAATGCGATAGCAGTAATTTTAATTTTTTCTGCTTATTGTCAAATACTTAGCGCACAGGAAACCTTTCCGCAAAATGGTGTTTTTGACCAAAGGGAAGATCATTATGCCTTTACAAATGCCAGTATCCAGGTAAGTCCGGATAAAAAAATAGAAAAAGGAACGCTGCTTATTAAAAAAGGAAAAATTGTGGCGGTTGGCACTGCTGTAACTATTCCAAAAGAGGCAGTGGTGATCGACCTGCAAGGCAAATATATTTTTCCCTCTTTCATCGAAATCTATTCCGATTATGGAATGCCAAAAGCAGACAAAAAAGGACAGAACTGGGGCGGCGCACCTCAAATGCTCTCCAATAAACCGGGTGCTTTCAGTTGGAACGAAGCTTTGAAATCGGAAATTAATGCTGCCGACATTTTTAGTGTTGATGAAAAAAAGGCCGAGGAAATGCGCAAGGCAGGTTTTGGTGCAGCACTTACACACCAACAGGATGGTATAGCACGTGGTACTGGCAGCTTTGTACTTTTGGGTGCAGAAAATGAGCATGACATGATTGTTCGTGGCCAGGCATCAGCACATTATTCCTTCAGCAAAGGCAGTTCAACGCAAGATTTTCCTAGTTCATTAATGGGTTGTATAGCCTTGTTGCGCCAGGCATATTACGATGCAAAATGGTATGCGTCCAATCTGAAAGACCGAGAATACAACCTCTCACTCGAAAAATGGAATGAGGCGCAGAAATTACCACAGATTTTTGAAGCCAATCAACGTCTGAATGTTTTCAGAGCAGATAAAATAGGAGATGAGTTTGGTGTACAGTACATCATTAAAGGTGGAGGGGATGAATATCGCAGAATTGATGCCATCAAAGCCACTGCTGCAAAACTCATTATACCTATAAATTTCCCAGATGCTTACGATGTTTCTGATCCTTATGCTGCCGAATATTTAAAAATTGGCGATATGTTGCATTGGGAATTGGCAACGAGAAACCCTGCTGAATTAGCCAAGGCAAATATAAGCTTTGCCATCACAACAAATGGCTTAAAAAGTAGCGCTGAATTTCATGCAAATCTCCGTAAAGCTTATCAGGCCGGATTAAGTGAGAAAGATTTATTGTCTTCCCTCACTACAGTTCCTGCGGCAATGCTTGGCCTTGAAAAAGAATGTGGAATGCTTGAGCCAGGAATGACGGCAAACTTCTTTATTTCAACCGGGCACTTTTTATCTGATAAAAGCAGTATCCTGCATAATTGGGTAAAAGGTAAACCCTATGCAATAGGCGATCTTTTTGCTCAAGATATTCGTGGAACCTATGAAATGGCTATAGTAGGGAAGACTTTCGAACTTAGTATAAAAGGAAATATTGATGCACCCGAGGCTAGTATTAAAGAATTTTCTCAGGACAGCACTAAAAAGGCGGACAAACTCAAAATCAATTTTAGCAGTCCCAACATTTCTTTCAGCTTCGATCCTGTTCAGGATACAACGAAGAAGATTAAAGAAGTTTACCGTCTTAGTGGAACTACCAGCAATGGCACTATGGCAGGGCAGGGAATTGCACCCGATGGAAGCTGGACAAATTGGTCTGCAAAACGCACAAAAGCTGCAGAAGAAAATGAAATGAAATTGCCTAATTCTGACACTGTTTCAAAAGGTGAAGTCATCTATCCTTTTACTGCTTACGGATATAAATCTAAAGAAGCTCCAAAACAGGAAACTGTTCTTTTGAAAAATGCCACTGTTTGGACAGGTGAAAAGGACGGCATTCTACAGAATACAGATGTACTAATAGAAAATGGTAAAATTGCCAAAGTTGGAAAAAAACTTAAAGCACCTGCTGGAGCCAAAGAAATTGATGGCACAGGAAAACATATCACTGCAGGTATTATCGATGAACACTCGCATATTGCCATTCAAAACGGGGTGAACGAAGGTACTCAGGCGAGTTCTGCAGAAGTTAGAATCAGCGATGTGACCAATTCTGACGATGTCAATATTTACAGACATTTGGCAGGCGGTGTTACCACAACACATTCGCTACACGGTTCAGCCAATCCAATAGGAGGGCAATCGGCCATCGTAAAAATGCGCTGGGGCAAAACACCAGAGGAGATGCAGTTTAAAGAAGCTCCCGGCTTTATAAAATTTGCATTGGGTGAAAATGTAAAACAGGCAAATTGGGGAGAAAGACAAACTACCCGCTTTCCGCAGACCCGTATGGGTGTAGAACAGGTTTATGAAGACCATTTTACACGAGCACGTGAATATGGAGAGGCACTAAAAGCAAATCCCGACAAAGTTCGTCGCGATTTGGAACTGGATTGCCTCTATGAAATTTTAAACAGCAAAAGATTTATTTCCTGCCATTCCTATGTGCAGAGTGAAATAACCATGCTCATGCGCGTTGCAGAGAAACATGGCTTCAAAATTAATACTTTTACCCATATTCTTGAAGGGTATAAAGTGGCCGATAAAATGAAAAAGCATGGGGTAGGAGCCTCTTCTTTCTCTGATTGGTGGGCATACAAAGCAGAAGTAATGGATGCTATTCCCTACAATGCACGTTTGATGCATGAAATGGGTGTTGTCACTGCCATCAATTCCGATGATGCTGAAATGGGCCGCAGGCTCAATCAGGAAGCGGCAAAAGGTGTCAAATATGGTGGCATGGGCGAAGCAGAAGCAATGAATATGGTGACCTTAAACCCTGCTAAATTACTACGTATCGACCAGTATGTAGGAAGTATAAAGGCAGGAAAACAGGCCGATCTGGTGCTTTGGTCAGACAATCCGCTTTCTGTTTATGCCAAGGCAGTTCAGACTTATGTTGACGGTATTTGTTATTACGATTTGGCCCGCGATGAACAAATGAGAAAAAATATGCTGGCTGAGCGTAGTCGACTGATTCAGAAAATGATAAATGCTAAAGCTGGTGGTGCAAAGACACAGGCCCCATCTCCTTCGCGTCAACATCACTACCATTGTGGCGATATTCACCTCAATGAACTCGAGGGTTTGAACTGGAAGTTGGATTAAATTTGTCTCAGACTTTAACTAATTATAAAATGAAAGCATACACATATATATTATTACTTTTAGCCTTAACGATTGAGCTATTTGCACAGAAATCCATTCTTGTTACCAATGCGACAATTCATGTCGGAAACGGAACTGTTATTGAAAAAGGCGCTCTGGGTATCAAAAATGGCAAAATATCTGAAATCGCTCCGGCCGATAAAGTAGGAAAAGGCTATGAACAAACCATCGATGCTAAAGGACAGCATTTGTATCCTGGTTTTATTGCACCAAACACTCAGCTTGGATTGGTTGAAATTGAGGCGGTAAGGGCTACAAATGATTTTAGAGAGGTTGGAAACTTTAACCCAAATGTTAGATCCATCATTGCATACAATACCGATTCTGAAATCATCCCTACGATTAGAAGCAATGGGGTGTTGATTGCTCAAATTACGCCTCAGGGTGGTCGTATGTCTGGGCAGTCAAGTGTTGTTCATCTCGATGGAGATAATTACGAGGAGGCCTTGCTACTACCCGATGGTTCAGTACATATCAACTGGCCCAGCCGTTTTTCTTTTGGAGGATGGTGGGGTGAGCCTGGAGAAAGCAGTATGAATAAAAATTATGGTCGCGACGTAGAGGGTATTAAGTTATTTTTCGATGCAGCCCAGGCTTACAGTAAAACTGAGAAGCCCGAAAATGTGAATATGCGTTTCGATGCCATGAAAGGCGTCTTTGCCAAAAGCAAGAAACTCTTTGTTCATGTCGATGATGCACAATCTATGTACGAGGCTTTTGAACTATTCAAAGAGTATAAAATCGAGCTGGTTTATGTGGGTGCTTCCGAAGCATGGAAGGCTGCAGATTTTCTTAAAAATAATAACATTCCGGTAATTTTGGGAAATGTACATGCTCTGCCTTCTCATGAACACGATGATGTAGATTTGCCTTATAAACACCCTGCACTTTTGCAGGCAAAAGGCGTAAAATTTGCACTTAGTATGGATGGAAGCTGGCAACAGCGCAACCTCATGTTTCAGGCCGGACATGCTGTAGGTTATGGCTTATCTAAAGAAGATGCCCTCAGAGCCATTACACTTAGCAGTGCAGAGATTTTGGGTATTTCTGACCGTGTTGGCAGCCTTGAAGTTGGTAAAGATGCCACCTTTTTCATCTCTGCAGGTGATGCGCTCGACATGAGAACTTCTCTTGTAAACGATGCCTATATTCAAGGAAAAAAAGTCAGCTTGCGCAACAAGCAGAAAGACCTCTATGATAAATATCTGCAGAAGTTCAATATCAAGTAATTAGCAACTTGAAAATTTAGCACTTGCTAAGTCTAAATTTTAAGTTTTATTTTTGTATTTTCGCAACAGCCATTACTGTAACGGCCATTACAGTAATGGCTGTTGCGATTATAATGAATTTAATAATAAGTTTTTATGAAGTTTTATAACAGAGAAAAGGAATTGGATCTTTTGAAAAAGATTGAAAAACTGAGCTGTAAATCTGCCCAGCTGACTTTTTTAACAGGTAGGAGAAGGGTAGGTAAAACCACCTTACTGCGGGAATGTTTTAAGGGGCAGGCATATCTTTACTTTTTTATAGGCAAGAAAAATGAAATTCTACTCTGTGAGGAATTTTCAGAAACAATCAGGCAGGTGCTCAAAATAGAACAGTTTGAAAATTTTAGGTCATTTTCAAAATTATTTGCTTTCTTAATGGAGCTATCTATGACGAAGAATTTTACACTGATTCTGGATGAATTTCAGGAATTTTACTACAGCAATCCGTCTGTTTACAGCGATATGCAGCACACTTGGGACCGTTATAAGGCCGATAGTAAAATCAATCTCATTTGTTGCGGTTCAATTTACACACTTATGACAAAAATATTTACCGATAGTAAAGAACCGCTTTATGGAAGGGCTAATTTTCATCTAAAAATTGAACCCTTTGATGTCATCACAATTAAAGAGTTTCTTTGCGATCACAACCCCAAATATAAAAATGAAGATTTACTGGCGCTCTATATCCTTTCTGGTGGGGTGCCTAAATATCTAGAGCAATTAAGTTTAGCTGATGTAATGGATGCAAAAAACCTGATGGATTTTTATTTTTCTTACAATTCTACCTTTTTAGAAGAAGGGAAAAATATTTTGATCGATGAATTTGGTAAAGATTATGGCAACTATTTCTCAATTCTATCGCTAATTGCTGGCTCTAAAACCTCAAGACCTGAAATTGAATCTATTATGAATATTTCTGTTGGTGGCTTTCTCGATAAACTTGAAGTTGATTTTCAATTGATTGCCAAAATAAAACCGATACTGAGCAGTCCGGGCTCCAAAAATATTAAGTATTATATAAAAGATGTATTTCTCAATTTTTGGTTCAGGTTTGTTTATAAAAACAGATCGGCGGTAGAAATGCAGAATAATGCTTATATACTTGAACTTTTAAAAAGAGATTATGAAACTTACAGCGGAAGGCTTTTGGAAAGATATTTTAATGATATGCTCATTAAAACTCAAAAATATTCTGAAATAGGCACTTATTGGGAAAAAGGTAACCAAAACGAAATTGATATTGTTGCAGTAAACAGCCTACATAAAGTTATCGATTTTTTTGAAATCAAAAAACAAAAATCAGCTATTAGAATCAGCCATTTAGAAAAAAAAGCAGAAAAAATAATGCAAAAATTCGAGGGTTACAGTTTTGGTTTTTTTGGATTAAGTATGGAGGATATGTAAATAATCTGTAATCAGATCTTTGCAATTGCCAATTCCGATTTTTTAAATTGCCCGGAGATTAAATTTTGAGCAATTAATGCAGAAATTTCTTTTGATAAGGTATTGATAATACGTAGTTTGGCAAAGGGGCGATAGTAAACCATCGATACTTCTCTCACCGGAATAGGCGATTTGAAATTTCTGACTTTTTTCTTTTTCTCCTCAGAAAGGGTTTGATAGTACAACTCGGGTATCAGCGTAAGGCCATTGAACTCGTCCACCATTGAAAGTAGGGTTTCGAAGGATCCTGCTTCGAATTTTAAGTTTTTTGGTAGTTTTTCTTTCTTTTTCAAATGACATAGATTGATAAACTGGTCTCGCAAACAATGCCCTTCTTCCAAAAGCCAAATTTTATTTTCCCTTATTTCTTCGGGCATCAGGTATTGTTTTTCCTCGTCGAAATTGCCATAAACCATCAGGGCCTCGTAGTAAAGAATATTTTCTTCAATATCATCAATATTGAGTGGAGTTGCCAAAATACCAGCATCTATATGTCCATCCCTCAGTTGTTTGATGATGTTTTGGGTGGTAATTTCCTGTATTTCAATTTCGAGCTCAGGATGTTTGTCAAGAATCAGGCGTGTAATTTTTGGCAGCAAAGTACCTGCAATTGTTGGAATTATCCCAATTTTAAGCTTTCCCGCTATTTTTCCATTGATTGAAAAAGCTTTATCTCTTAACAATTGTGCGTGAAGGAGCACCTTTTTGGCTTCTTCCAAAATAATAAGTCCGCTATCAGTTGCTAAAATTGGCGTTGCTTTTCTATCGAAAATGGTCAATTCTAATTCTTCCTCCAGTTTTTTTACCATTGCACTCAGGGTAGCCTGAGTAACATTGCAATGTTCTGCAGCTCTGCTGAAATTTTTGAATTGCTCGACTGCCAGTATGTATTCTAGTTGTTGAAGATTCATTGGTATTGATTTTATCTATTACAAAGATAGATTTTTTCATTTTTATCTATGCTAAATTAGATTTATTTTTACAAATCAATTTGTACTAATTGAAATTTTTAACAAAAAAATACTAATGCAATGATTATCGACTTAACAATTGAAAACTATCAGGAACTTGCGAAGGAGGATAAAATTCTAATTTTTGATTATTATACCCCCGATTGTGGCCCTTGTAAAGCTATGTTACCGATTTTAGACAGTTTGGAAAAGAAATATACTGATAAAATAATAATCATTAAGGTAAACGCGTCAAACGCTGATTTTCAAGACTTAGTTTTTGACAATGGAATCAGAGCAGTTCCTACTTTTTTAATAATGAAAGGTGCTAAGGTGATTGAGAAAATAACTGGCAGTACAGTCAGCGCCAAATTTGAGAAAATAATAGATTTATTATTATCCAAAGCGCATTGAATATTAAATTCAAGTTGCCATAACTTTCTTTTTTTACACAAAAAAGCCTCCCTTTCGGAAGGCTTAATTAGTTCAAAGCTTTTAAAATCAAAGCTAAATTCGTATTATTTTACTTCTTCAAAGTCAACATCAGTAACCTGTGTTTGGTCATCCTGCGGGCCTTGTTGAGTGTTTTGCTCCTGACCGGCATCTGGATTCATATTTTGAGTAGCAGCAGCCCATGCGTTGTTAATTGCCTCCAATGCCTTGTTGATAGCATCGACATCTTTTTTAGCGTGAGCCTCTTTTAACTCAGAAAGAGCAGTTTCGATTGCAACTTTGGCATCTGCAGAAATTTTATCTCCGTATTCGCCCAATTGCTTTTCGGTCTGATAGATAACTGAATCGGCCTCATTTACTTTGTCAACAAAATCTCTAGCTTTTTTGTCCGCATCGGCATTTTCTTCGGCTTCGCGCTTCATGCGTTCTACTTCGTCTTTTGAAAGTCCGGTTGATGCTTCAATTCTGATACTCTGTTTTTTGCCGGTAGTGTTTTCTTTGGCAGAAACGCTGAGGATACCGTTAGCATCTATATCAAAAGTGACTTCGATCTGAGCCTCACCTTTGCGCATGGATGGTATGCCATCGAGCACAAAGCGACCGATTGTGCGGTTCTGAGTGGCCATTGGGCGTTCACCCTGCAGGATATGAATTTCAACCGACGGTTGATTGTCCTGAGCAGTAGAGAAAATCTGTGAAGCCTTTTTGGGAATAGTGGTGTTCGACTCGATGAGTTTGGTGAACACGCCACCCAAAGTTTCGATACCCAAAGAAAGAGGTGTAACATCCAATAAGAGTACATCTTTAACCTCACCAGTAAGTACGCCACCCTGAATAGCTGCTCCAACTGCAACTACCTCATCGGGGTTTACACTTCTGTTAGGTTTCTTTTTGAAGAAGTCTTCAACAGCTTGCTGGATTCTTGGAATACGGGTTGAGCCGCCTACAAGAATTACTTCATCTATTTCGTTGAATGAGAGACCAGCCTGTTCCATAGCTTTGCGGCAAGGTTCGAGCGTACGACGAACCAATTCATCTGTCAACTGTTCGAATTTGGCTCGTGTAAGTTCGCGAACCAAGTGTTTTGCTCCACCAGAGGCACTGAATGCCAAATAAGGGAGGTTGATATCGGTTTTTGTACCGCTAGATAATTCAATTTTTGCTTTTTCAGCTGCTTCTTTTAAGCGCTGCAAGGCCTCTGAATTGCCGCTAAGGTCGATGCCATCCTGCTCTTTGAATTCTTGAATTAACCAGTCGATGATAGCGCGGTCAAAATCGTCGCCACCAAGATGTGTGTCACCATTGGTTGCTTTTACCTCAAATACACCACCGCCCAATTCCAGAATGGAGATGTCAAAAGTTCCACCTCCAAGGTCATACACTGCAATGGTTGAGTCGGTTCCTTTTTTATCCATGCCATATGCGAGTGCAGCGGCTGTTGGTTCGTTGATGATACGTCTTACAGTAAGACCAGCAATTTCTCCGGCTTCTTTAGTTGCCTGACGTTGAGAGTCATTGAAGTAAGCTGGAACAGTGATAACCGCTTCTGTAACTTCCTGACCCAGATAATCTTCGGCAATTTTCTTCATTTTCTGAAGAA
>JBILRK010000312.1:0-3958 GCA_044372705.1 Saprospira sp.
GCCATCGTGTGAATGGTCGTGGCCTTCGTGTGAATGTTCACCTCCATGACCGGCACTTAAATTCTTGATTCCTTGGGGAGAATTACCTTCATCATCAACCAGACGTTTTAATACATCATGAGATATCACATATCCATTGATCGCATTTTTGCTCATATGGGTGGCTGCATCGTATTCAAAGGCACTTGAAAGACTGAAGAAAAAACCGTCTTTTGAATATGCTATGCAAGGCAGCGGTAAGTATATATCACCAAAAATCTGAAACTGATGTGCGTCGCCAATATGATGCATTACTGCAGCAGTTGGGTCTTCAGCATCGGCAGCCTTTACAGGGCTGTTGAAAACCAGAAATAAAGCAATAATGGAAAGTTTCAGCACATTTATATAAGCGAACATAAAAACCTATTTTAATTTTGCTGCAAAGATATGCACTTTGTCAAGCATAGCAAATGAAATTCACTTTTTTTGTGACTTTAATGCATATTTGCACTTATAATTTGCCAAATGGAAAAGTTTTTAAACTCAAGTTTGTAAAATTATATTTTAAATTATTTTAAAATACTTGCTTTTTACTACCTGAAAAATATTTATATTTTCATTTTATTTTGATTAAATAAATTAAACCGAATTAAATAACCAATTCTATAAAACTGCCCAATCAATTTATAATGGAAAATTTACCTCTTTACAGTAAAGGTCAGCTTGCTCTTCGCAATGGACAGGATATGGAAGAAATTTGGGTAGCATACGAAGGCATAGTTTATGATGTCACCTTGAGCCGTTTGTGGCGTAATGGAAAACATTATGAACATTGGGCTGGTCAGGACCTAAGTGCAGAATTAAAAGATGCGCCGCATACCGAGATGGTATTTAGTAAATTTACAGCAGTTGGGAGGCTAAAATAAAAAACCATCCCCTTTTAGTGAGGGATGGCAATTATCTTTTATTAGCAGTTGAAGTACTATTTGTTAATTGAAGCGCTCAATTGGTAAATTTCCTGTTGATTGTTTTGTTCAACTGCACCAAGATTGCGATTTCCGTACCAGCTTCCGTTTCCACGGCAGCCTTTGCGTTTTTTAACGGAGGAAGCACAGGAGCTGACCGTAATCAAAATAGCTGCTAGGCTTAGAATTAATATGATTTTCTTTTTCATGGTTTTTAGTATTTTATCAATTTTAATGATGCTCAGAATCAAAACGTTAGCGCAAAATTAGAAATAATTTTTTTAATCAAAAATGATTCAATAAAAAACCAATCCCACAAGGTTGAAGGATTGGCTTAAAATCATTTAACCCTTTAAACTTTAATGCATTTTTTCCAATCTATTGCTTCTGCTGTAATTAAGAATGTTATCTAAACAGCTTTGCTCTGGCTCAAGTTCTATATCAGTCAATTGTTTTTGACTTTCTTTAAGTAAATTGAGTTGATTAGACAATTGTTCGTCTTCTCTCAAGGCCAACTCAATAGCGGCTTTTTCAAGAAGGCTTAATTCATTGTAAAGATAAGATATAAGATGGTGTATTGTAAACTGATGCTTCATAGAAATTGATTTGAATGAAAAAGACTTATTTTAACTAAAACAATAATTGAATTGAAATTAAATTCTGATTACATCTATAAAACGGAGGTGCTTGTACAAATGTTGTACAAGCACCCTATTTTTTTCAAAATTTTATTTTGTTCTGTTTAAAATAAAAACGATATTCAAACAAACCTTTTTTTATTTATTAGCGTTCACCCGAATAAAATTACTCGATTCTAGACCATGTTTGTGTGCGGTAAAATGTTCCCCACCAACCACGAACCATAAGCGTGTCCTTATTTGTCATCCACATAGTACAGCTGTATTCTTTACCTTTTTTAGGGTCGAGAATTGTACCTTGCGCATAACGGTTACTTTCTTTCTCCATGCCTCTTAGGATAGACATGCCAATCACCTTTTTGCCTTTTCTATCGCCTGGACAGTTGTTGCATATAGGGTCAACAGCTTCATCTGCTGTACGATTCAGTAACTTTTCAACCTTACCGTAGAATTTTCCTTTTTCTTCCCATATACGTACATGAGAGCGGGCTTTCCCGGTTTCATCATCTACCGTTTTCCATACACCAATACAGGTTTTACCACCTACAGAAGTTTGGGCAAAGCTTGTATGCTGAACAAAAAACAACAACAAAAATATTGCGCTTAAAATATTTGCCGTTTTCATAATTCGGGTGTTTTGGTTTAAATAAATAGTTTTCTCTCAAAGAATGCTAAAATAAAGCTTTTTGTATTTAAATCCTGCTTTTTAAATAATTTTTATGTCAGGGTTTAATTTTTTCTATGACCAACTCCTGGAAAATTTCAATTTTACTGTCTTTTAAATTATTCAGCTTCATAATTTCCTGAACGCTGACTTTATATTTAGAAGCTATATCCTGAAGGATTTCGCCCTGTCTGACGATGTGAATTTTTAAAGTTTCTTTGCTTTTTTCATCTTTTCTCATAATTGGATTTAAATCCTTGTAACTGCCGTCATCTTTAACCTTAAGTTTTTGACCCAATTTTAATTCTGCCGTTTTCATATTGTTCAAACCCATAATTACATCCACTCTGGTATTGAAAAAATTGGCAAGCTTATAAAGATTATCACCCGATTTGATGCTGTACATGCCATCTGAATCCAAAACGAAGCTGTCTTTCTGTGCTATTGGGTCTTTAACTTTATCAACGCTGCTATTTTTACACTTGCTTTTCAGGTACTCATTGATATCGACACCATTAATATAGGCCAGATCTAAAATACCCGGATCCTTTGATATTTTGAATAAACCAATCTGTTCGGCATAATAAAACTCTTCGGAGAATCTAGGTTGTACCTTATCATAAGCTCTGAAATGATGCAGATTGAAACACTGAATTTTTATTGCACCCATATAAAGTACCCTGCCGCCACTGCTGTCCACATTATCACCTACCTTGGTTTTGTTATTAAAAAACAATTTATAATCGCCCATCATTTCAAAACCATTGCCAATTGCATTGTGTATAATCACTTTCTTCACGCTGTACATGCGGTAGTTTTTTTTCTCTTTATTGTATTCAGCTATACTTAACGATTTTTTTGAACTGTTTATATCGTTAATGAAATTGCTATCTAAAAACTGCTCGTCATTACAACGTAAAGGTTCTTTGTCGAGCGCTGCTATTTCATCCATGTATGCCTCCTGTTTCAAAACCCTGAAAATCAACGTTTTTTTATCGTTAAGCTTTAAATGATAATCCCAAAAAGCCAGGTCATTGTACCCCTCATTACGTTCGTAATCAAATTTTTGGACACAGGCAGCATCATAAAGCAGATAATGTTCACTGCTTTGAGCTTTTAAAAGAATTGAAAAAAGACTAAGCACAAACAAAAGCGCAATTTTTTGCATGGTAATATTTTTAATATGATTAATTAAAACTAAGCATTGAGAAAATAAATTCTCCACAACATGAGTACACCTGACAATATCAGTGCCAAACCTGCAACCCTACGCAAAAGATGGGTGTACTTTGCATTCATAAAGCTACCTAATTTACGGGCAGCATACACTTTTAACAGGTCTGTCAAAATTACTACGAGCATCACTGTGCACAATAAAATGACCGTTTCTATGCCTTGCATTCCTCGACCAATGGCTGAACTCATGAGCGAAATCCAAAAGAAAATCGGAAAAGGGGTAAGTGTATTTATAAGAAAACCCTGAATAAAAAAGGCCGCCTCCGTCTTGGAATTGGACAAACTGCCTGTTCCCTTATTTTTCGCCTGTGTCAACAAAAGCACCAATCCTAATATGCTGAGAAATATCGCACCTATAGTGCCCAAATAAAAACTGAGTGTTTCTTTAAAGGCTGGGTCGGTATCGAGCATGCGCATGTAGCCCGCACCCCAAATTGCCAAGCCTATATAAATAAAATCGCTGAGCCATTGACCCG
>JBILRK010000313.1:0-3956 GCA_044372705.1 Saprospira sp.
TCATCCAGGATGCGCCTGTCTGTCCGCTTTTTTCATCCCAGTAAAATCGTGAAAGAGCCTCTGGAGCGACAACAAATGAATCTTCGGGTAGTTGATCAAATTTTTTAATAAGCCTTTCGGCCTGTTGGCCATAACCGTGCAATGCAAAGTAAAAAACCTTGCATTTTTCATAATCACCTAATGTATAATATCGTGCAGTTTTTTCAACTTTTAAATGTCGGACTTCAAAATTCATTCGATTGATTTATTATAAATTAGCGCAAAAACCAAAATTAAAAACCTTAAATTTGCTTAATAAAAACAATATTTATGCATAGCTGCAAGATAGTCATTTTCTCAATTTATTGTATTTTTTTTAGCGCCTGTAGTGGAACTTCCAATAAGGGATCTGTCGATGTCCAGTCTAATGAAAAAAAGAATAAAGAAGCGCAAACAACTAGTACCGATGGCAAAAATATTAAATTATTAGTTACGGCAAAAATTGCAGTATTAAGAACCGAGCCAGATGCAGCCTCTGCTGAAATTATCAGGTTAAAAGAAGGCGATGAGCTCGACTATCAAAATATATTGACAACCTTTACCACTCCACTCATCATTCAGGGAATTGAGTATGACGAGCCTTGGTTAAAAGCCAAAACTAAATCTGGGAAAGAAGGTTGGATCTATGCCGGAACAATCAGTTTTGAAGGGCTTTCAGATAAGAAATTGGCTGAAATGGTTTTTGATCGCCGTCTTTTCAAAGTTTTAGGAAATGAACTAACGGAATCTTTGAAGCTATACCAGCAGGAAATGGAATCGCCAAATACCTTGCCTGCTTTTAGAATGTTGTACCGACGATCGGAAGAATTAAAAACCTCTGTCGAAAAAATTATCAATGAAAAATTGGCATTGTCACCTAAGGATTCCTTGCCCGATTTTTTTTGGTTAAATGAATCTTTTCCCGGTTTTTTGGTTCACCTTGTTGACAAGACAAATACTTACAATTTATACAGGGATTTTGCATACTGGCAGGGCCTTGCAAAGAATACAGAGGGAGAAAGTGATGAGCTGTTTATAGCGGTATATCTTCTGGCATTTAGAACTGACAGCATCGAATACGCACATGCAGACTGGCGCCTGGAACTGGATGGAGAAGAATACAGCCTTTTGGGAAGGGGTATTCACAAAGAGGTACTGGACGCTATTGAAATGGCATTGGCAGAAAGTGACGATTTTAAAACAGAATTAAGCACGCTCAAATCGAAAATTTTGGATGATATCTCTTTTTCGAAAGATTTTTGGGAGTCTAAAGATGCGGCGCTCGAAGAATTAGAACAAATCCTGAAAACTAACTACAAAATATTAAAAAAACCAGAGAAAGTAGAGCTTGCATCGGTAAAAAACAAATTGAAGGATCCTAAAAAAAATGGGATAAGGACCTCGCTTTACGATGGGGGAGAATAATAGAACATTATGAAAATAGTAGCCATATCAGACACGCATGGTCTGCATCAAAGCATTAGTCTTCCCGAGGGCGATTTGCTTATTCATGCCGGCGACCTCAGCAAAAGGGGCTTGAAGACCGAGGTAGAAGATTTTTTGAATTGGTTTTCGGCACAGCCACATCGATATAAAGTATTTATAGCTGGCAATCACGATTTTTTCTTCGAAAAGGAAGATACTGATGTCATTCAAAAGTTAATTCCTGATAATATCATTTATCTTAACGATTCCGCTGCAATGATTGAAGGTTTAAAAATTTGGGGCTCGCCAATACAGCCCTGGTTTTACGATTGGGCATTCAACCGGCAACGCGGAGCAGACATTAAAAAGCATTGGGACCTAATTCCTGCCGATACCGACATTCTTCTAACACATGGTCCGGCCCATGGCATACTCGATTTGACCATGGATTACAGAAATGTGGGCTGTGAAGAGCTTTTGAAAAAGATTGAGGCTGTTAAGCCCAAATATCATATCTGCGGACACATACATGAGGCTCATGGTGTTTTGGAAAAGGAAGGAACTACCTTTATCAATGCTTCTTTGCTGAATGTACATTATCGACCAGTTTTTAAACCTTTTGTTTTTGACTTCTAAATAAATTGCCTCATGAAATTTTTTTTAGCCTTTGTTTTTACACTTTTATTTTCAGGAATCGAAGCACAGACTATTTTCGAATTCACAAAATACGATGAGAAAAGTCAGCCGGCAATTGAAACCGAAATGTACAAATATCATATTGAGCCCGATACTGAACAAATGAAATCAGTTTTGAAGGTTCTGATGAGTCAAGAAATTCCTTTGCATTATATATACAGCTTTATCAGAAGGTTTCCCAAAGCCTGCGATCAGGCAATGTTTGAAGAATTAATTAGCAAATGGGAATCAGACATGAAAATGGAAGAAATTAGTCCCTATGAAGATTGGGATGAGGTGTATTATAAATTTATCTGTCTAGATTTTAATAAGGACAGACTAGTGGATCTAATACTCATGCCTGAAGGGTTCTTTGGCCCATCCTTAGGTTTGGTCTGCTTTGCATCGGTTGATGACAAATTTAAAAGGTTATTCGATAAAGCAGGTTATGTCGTCAAATTTGAAAAAAGAGGGGATGAAATAATATTGCAATACGAGACTACAATTATCGAAGAGGCAGAATCCAATGTATTGGAAACTTTGGTTTATGATCTAAAAAGCAATCAGCTCAGTCAACATTCAAAACTATACTATGCAAATGACACAAGATTGCCCCAAAAAATAGGAAACCAAGGTCAGTTTGTATTGATAAAGAAAGCAGCACTGAGATCCGACAAAAAAAATTTCAACAAAAAATTTCCTGAAGATTGGTTTTATGTTTCAGGACGTGGTTCAAAAAAACTTAGGGGAAATGTAGTTGCCGATTATCCTCCGGGTGTAAAAGGATATATTCTTGCCGAAGAAAAGGGTTTTGTTTTTGTGGCTTTCAATCCTGATGCTGAATTTTTAGATTGCAGTTTAAGACATGGCATGGACAGTGAAGAATTTGAAAATTATAAACCGATTCCTAAGCCTTTTATCTGTGGATGGGTGAAAAATAGTGATTTAAAAAGAATCAAATAAGCTTAAAAGCCCTCTTAGGCTGAACAGAAGAAGTTCTTTTTTTGTATTATTGCAGGTTAATTTATGTGAATAATTTAATCTGTTAAGTTAATAATCTGTAAAACAGTGTTTTATTTATAAAAACGGTCTTTGTTCCGTTCTCAATATGAAGAATTATCTTTCACTTGTAAAATTTAGCCATACTATTTTTGCTATGCCATTTGCCTTAATTGGCTTTTTCTTGGCAATGACAGAAAAGGAGGAAAAGCAATTCGATTGGATGCTTTTGCTAAAGGTTATACTTTGTATGGTATTTGCCCGAACAGCGGCTATGGCATTCAACCGTTGGGCAGACAGAGATATTGACAGTAAAAATCCAAGAACTGCCAATCGCGAGATTCCAGCTGGTGTTATTTCACCACAAAATGCTCTTTACTTTATTATTGTAAATTGTTTGCTTTTTGTATTGACTACTTATTTTATCAACTCTCTTTCGTTGATATTATCCCCTGTGGCGCTTTTAGTGGTGTTGGGTTACTCTTACACTAAAAGATTTACTGCGCTCTGTCATTTTGTATTGGGTGTTGGTTTGGCATTAGCACCTATTGGGGCTTACATAGCTGTTACAAATGAGTTTGCGGTATTACCAGTAATGTACTCCTTTGTAGTATTGTTTTGGGTTTCCGGTTTCGATATCATTTATGCCTTGCAGGATGAAGAATTTGACCGCAGTTTAGGATTGAATTCTATACCTGCTGCTCTGGGCAAAAAACGAGCACTCATGATATCCAATGTTTTGCATGCGCTTACGGCACTGTTAGTGATATATGCAGGGTACAGTGCGCCTCAGATTTTCGGACCTATTTATATAGCAGCTACTGTCCTATTTATAGGAT
>JBILRK010000314.1:0-3948 GCA_044372705.1 Saprospira sp.
AACAGTTTAGATTGGTAAAAATAAGCCCTTAGTCTCAATAAATATTAACTATGGCCCTAAAACTTTTGGATTATACAAAATTACGCTACTTTTATAACCTGAATTGAGCGAATCGATTCCTTTCATACCTTATCTGTTTAAACCATTCTTATGAGAAAATATTTGAAATTGATCTTAGTTACAACTACAATCTTTTTGTCGTTCAATAGCTTGTATGCGCAGAATTCTAAAAAGCTCAATATGAAAAAGCCTGAAACGGTTGCGCTTGTTTTTATGCAACGTTTCGTTCAGTTCGAATTTGAATCTGCCAAGGATCTTACCACTGAGGATAGCAAGCAGTTATTTGCTTTTATTGAAATGGCACTGAGCAGCATGGGTGAAGAGGAAATGAAAACAGCCAAGGAGGAAGCCAAAATCAAAGTAAAAAATCTTACTAAAGCTAGCTGCAAAATAAATAAGAATGAAGCAACCTGCACTTTCTGCTGCGATGAAAACAAACAGCCTATTTCAGATTCAGAGTTAAAATTGAAAAAAGTAAATGGCAAATGGTATGTGCACATGAGCAAAGAAGACATGATGAACGATCAGGAAATTCCGGAAGAGGCACCTACGGATGGAGAGTAATCTCTTTGTGAATGAGGGGCAACCTACAACTTTTTTAATTTTAATGGGTTAATTCCATAGTGTTTAAGCTTCATCCCTCAGCATTTTTTTATGGAAATCCGATTAGTACCAAGAGAAGAAATTGAAAAAGCCAAATGGAACGGTTGCGTGCATTATTCGCCGAACAGCCTCATATACGCATACACCTGGTACCTCGATAATGTCTGCGACAATTGGGTAGGTTTGGTGGAGAATGATTATGAATCTGTTTTTCCGCTCGTTTGGAATACTAAGTTATTCGGAATAAAAAGATTATACCAACCCTATCTCTGCCAGCAATTGGGTCTTTTCAGTATAAATAACCTGTCTGAAGAGCGGATAAAAGCCTTTATTGCGGCGATTCCAGCAGAATATAATTACATTGACATCAACCTCAATGACAGCAATATCATAAAGGAATTGCCCGGATTTAAGATTACAGCAAAGCCAAATTATACGCTTTCTTTATATCCTTCCTATACAAAACTTTCGGCTGCTTACTCAAATAATGTAAAACGAAATCTAAAAAAGGCAGAAAGAAAAGGACTTTATGCTACAACCTCTTTCAAACCTGAAGAATTTGTCGAATTGGTAAAAATTCATCAAAAAGAAAAGGGCAATATTTTCCCACCTGAATTATATCACAGTGCTCATCGAATTATCTACAATTGCCTGCATCGGGGTATTGGATTTTTAATGGGTGCCTATAACGAAGAACAAAAACTTTGTGCTGCCATATTCTGGATGAGCAACGGAGCCAGATATATCAATCTGATGAATTTCACAACGGAAGAGGGACGCGAATCGGGCGCTATGCATTTTCTCACCGACCTATTTATACAATCGAATGCAGGAAAGCCTATGTTTATAGATTTCGAAGGATCATCCATAGATTCGATTGCCCGTTTCTACCAAAGTTTTGGAGCCGAAATTCTCCCCTATTACAACATCAAACAGAATCGTCTTCCCTGGTGGTTGAAATGGAAAAAATAAAGAGCTGCCCAAAAATGAACAGCTCCTTATCGAAAAAATTTATAATTTGTATTAATCTCCAATCTCCATCATAAGACCACTCATGCCCATATTGGAGAAACCTCCGTCGTGATATAGGTTCTGCAGGGTAACATATCTGGTATAATCGGAAAAGAGTGAAACGCAATACTTGGCACAATCTTCGGCTGGTGCATTGCCAAGCGGTGACATTTTTGCAGCATAGTTCAAAAATTCTTCAAAACCTTTGATACCAGAACCTGCTGTAGTAGGTGTAGGAGATTGTGAAATGGTATTTACACGTACCTTGTTTCTTATACCATAATGATATCCAAAACTACGGGCAAAAGACTCGAGCAGTGCCTTTGCCTCTGACATTTCATGGTAATGTGGGAATACGCGTTGTGCTCCGATATATGAAAGGGCAACAATTGAACCCCAATCATTCATCGCATCTGCTTTCCAAAGACTTTGCATCAATTTGTGGAATGAGATGGCAGAAATGTCAAAACTCTGCTGCATCCAATCATAGTTGATATCGGAATAGGGTTTGCCTTTGCGAATATTGAGTGACATGCCGATTGAGTGGAGTACAAAATCGATTTTGCCGCCCAAAATCTCCATACTTTTATTCACCAAATTGTCCAGGTCCTCTACTTTTGTTGCATCGGCAGGAACGAGCTGGCAGTCAAGTTTTTTTGACAAATCATTCACAGTACCCAAACGAAGTGAAATTGGCGCATTGGTAAGTACAATCTCAGCGCCTTCAGCTTTACAAAGTTCGGCAACTTTCCAGGCAATTGACTGATCGTTCAGTGCCCCGGAGATAATTCCTTTTTTACCTTTTAGTATCATAATAGATTTATTTTTACAGATTAAAGGATAATTCGACCGCGAAATTAGTAAATTATTTATTTCGAAAGTCCAAATTACACAATGCTTAAAAAAGTTTTTTTTAAAAATCAGTAACTTATCAATATCAAATTAGCAAAAGAGGCCATTTAAAACAAAAGATATATATTTGCAAAGCTTATGCACCAAAAAGCTTAAAACAAGCATCTCATCGGTGTATATCTTAAACTTTATATCAATAAAAAATGACTAAGAAATTCCCATTAACTTACATTTTTGTAGCATTTGGATTAGTCTTCATGCTTTTTTCCTGCTCCGAGAGCACTCAAAAGAGACTCGAAATCACTCCAAGCGCCTATGGCAGTGTCGATAATATTTACATGGTTTGCAATGAAAATCTTTGGAACGGTGTGGTGGGAGACAGTTTTCGCAACCAATTCGAAGCGCTTTACCCAGTAACGCCACAGCCCGAACCACTTTTTGATTTGAGGTACATCGATGCTGTAAAATTCAATAAAGTACACAAAACGCATAGGGCTATTATTATTATGGCAGATCTTTCGGACAAAGATGATAAAGCCACTGAAATAGTAAACAGCGCCCTCGGCAGCGATAAAATAAAAAAAGCCAATACCGACCGACGATATAGAATTGCCTTTCACAACAATCGTTGGGCAATGGGTCAGATAGTGGTGTACTGGTTTGCCCCATCCCGACAGGAATTATTAGAGTCTGTCCGTAAAGATTACAAACAGGTTATTGAGCTCATCAACAAACTGGATGCAGAAACATTATCCAAACAGGTTTATGCCGACGGGCAGAGCCCAAAATTAAATGACAGCATAAAAACTACTTTCGGTTTCGAAATGAAAATACCGAGTAAGTTTGCCATTGCTTACCGCGACAGCAACACTATGTGGCTCTATGAAGACCGCCAAAAAAGCAGCAATAATATTCTCATCCACAGCATTGCTGGTATTGATTATAAAACTATATCAAATGATAGTCTGATTGCCATCAGAAATCGTCTCAGTAAAAAGTATTTCTCGTCTTGGGCAGAGGGTTCTTTTATGGAAGTTGATGATAAAAATCTTCCTATCTACTTCAAGGAAATGTTATTTCAAGGCATGAGGGGACTTCAGGCAAGAGGGATTTGGCGAATGGAGAAAGACTTTATGGGAGGTTCTTTTGTCACTTACTTACTTCCGGATGCAAAGAATAAAAGGATAATTTTTATTGATGCTTTTGTTTATGCTCCTGGTCAGAAAAAAAGACCTGAAATGCGCAGGCTGGATACGGTATTTTCAACCTTCAAACTGCTATAATTGCCTTTTTAGCACAAAGCTAAAGTCTTTTTTTGCTATTAGCTTTCTGAAAATATTAACTTTGCAAAGTTAATTAACAGCACATGAAAGAAATTAAAAAAGGATTTGTCATTGCCCTTGCCTGGCCAGAAATGTACTG
>JBILRK010000559.1:0-3924 GCA_044372705.1 Saprospira sp.
ATACTAGTTTTTCGTTCCAATATGCGGGGCCAAAATCCTGATTTTCTGAATTTACAGACGCATTGGAAATTTTATATCGACCTTCATCCTTTAGAAGATTCAGTACGTTTTTACCATTATTTACAAAATCTTTTGAACGGCTGTCAGTAGGATTTTTTTCAGCAAAACGTTTCATCCAAACATCTGCATCTTCATATTTGGAATTAGCTTCGAGAATAGAGGCGTAATTATACATGTCTTCATCTGCATAATTATTTAGATCCATAAATTGTGCATACTCTTTTTCGGCCGAAGCGAAATTTCTAATTTTCAGGTGACTGATTGCCAAATTTCTAAGTCCTTCATCTGTTAGTTTGTCAGCATCTTCATAAAAAGATACTGCTTTATTATAGGCTAATCTGTTGAAATATTTATCTCCTTTAATTTCCTTTTTCGATTTTTGTGCTTCAACAAGGCCATTAAAAGCCAAAAGGATGAAAACAACTAATATAAATCTCATATTCATTTCTTTTTAATCTTAATATTATTCACGCTTTTTAGAAATAACGCGGTGAAACTGCTTTGTGACTTGGTGTGAAAATAAAATCATAGCGTAACATAACCTCATGGCTACCACCATGATAACGAACAGTCTGCAAACCGTAAGACCAATCAAAAGAATAGGAAAGGAATAACTGATTGGTTATATTGTATCCTGCAAGTATTCCATAAGAATCGCCTGTCCTGAACATTGCACCAATATGCAACATTTTCTTCCAGATCAGTGAAGCAGTTAAATCAGCTTCGACGGGTGCACCTGCTGTCACTTTTACAAAGGTAGTAGGTTTCAAGTCCAGTGTATTGCTAAGCTTGAATTGGTATCCGGCGATAAAAAAGTAGTGACGTTGTTCTTTCAAGGCAATAACTGCCGAACCGTTCTGTCTGAAATTATTTTCCAAAAGACGTGGCGTTGAAATACCAGCATAAAATCTGTCGCGACTATAATAAAGCCCAAAGCCAAAATTAGGCGCTAGAGCTGCACCGGCAGTCTGAAAACTTTGGTCATTATTTTGAATGGTAGTTAAATCATCAAATTTTGCTCTGAAGATATTAACTCCACCTTTGAGACCGATCGACAGCATTGATTTTTTATCTAGACGAATTCTGTAGGCAAAATCTAGGTAAATAGAAGAATTGTTGATTTTACCTATATTATCGTTCATAATTGACATTCCCAATCCAATATTCTCTCTCTTGAAAGGCGTATGCGCTGTAAGTGTCTGCGTCATTGGTGCACCCGCAAACCCAACCCATTGTGAACGATGGAGCGCTGTAACAGTTAGCGCCTCGCGACTACCAGCATAAGCTGGATTGATTGCTAAGGTATTGTACATGTAATGTGTAAACATTGCATCCTGCTGCGCTGTAGCCTCAGCAGCCATAAAGGCTGCCGAAAGCATTAGCAAAATATATCTTGACATTTTCATCATCTTAAATTTGATATTTCGTTAAGGATTAATCTTCTCTTTTTAAATGTACATAACCTCTAATTGGTTTAGTTCCATCGCCCAGATCGAGTATGTAGAAGTAAACGCCAGATGGCAATTCATCTCCGCCAATTCTCAATCCGAAGTATGAAGTTCCGTCCCAGGTATTTGCATAAGGTTTAGCTTCGAAAACTAAGTTGCCCCATCTGTTGAAAATCTTGATTTCATTGCCTGGATAACCATCGATTCCGACAATTTCGAAGACATCGTTCACTCCATCTCCATTTGGTGAGAAACCTTCAGGTATGATTAGGTTACATGTTTTCGGATCGCAGGAATCCTGAGGATTAGAACCCTGGGTAATTTCAATACCGTTGGTAAATCCGTCATTATCACAATCTAAATCATTCCAAGCCGGAGTTGGTGTAACTGATTGACTTGCTAAAATGAAACTACATGGATTTAATGGGTCGGTACTATCAGCAACCTCTACCCCATTGATGACACCGTCACCGTCGCAGTCAACACCTAACCAATCACCACCCTGAGTGATAGTAACGGCAACTACTTCATAAGAACATGGGTCGAGCGGATCGGTTCCTCCTGCTATTTCATCGCCATTATTTACACCATCTCCGTCGCAGTCAGCTGCATTGAAGCTACTGTCTGGATTAAGTGTCATACTAGCCAATACAAAATCACAAGGGTCGAGCGGATTGGTAGAATCAGATAGCTCCGTAGCATTAATAACACCATCACCGTCACAATCTGCATTGTTCCATGCTGATCCAGTTACCAAAGTAATATTTATCGGGTTATAGCTACAAGGATCTAAAGGATTAGTACTATCTGACAACTCAGTTCCGTTGATTACACCATCACCATCACAGTCTGTATTCAACCAGCTTGAATCCTGACTTTGGGTAGCTGATACAAGATTGAAACTACAAGGATCAAGAGGATTGGTTCCTTCGCTCAATTCAGTTCCATTTGTTACGCCATCACCATCGCAATCGGCATTGGTCCATGCCGTGTCTGCAGTTAATGTGATTGATGTTAATACAAACTCACAAGGATCGAGCGGATTGGTAGAGTCTGAAACCTCTGTAGCATTTATAACACCGTCGTTATCACAATCCGTATTATTCCAAGTTGTTGAAGTAGCTAAAGTAGCGCTTGCTAGAACAAAATCACATGGGTCTAATGGGTCTGTGCCATCAGTAACCTCAGTTCCATTTATCACACCGTCTCCATCGCAGTCAACCGATGTCCAAGCTGAAGTTGGAACAAGCGTTATGTTAGCAGGGAAATAATTACATGGGTCTTGTGGATTAGTACCATTGTTAACCTCTGTACTATTTGTCACCCCGTCACCGTCACAATCCAAAATACCCCATGCCGTAGATGTAGCCAAGGTTTGACTTGCAATAACATAATCGCATGGATCTTGAGGATCTGTATTATCTGTAATTTCAGTACCGTTTGTCACGCCATCACCATCGCAATCGAGACCTAACCAGTTTGTGCTTGGCGTGAGCGTTACACTCGAAGCAGTGTAAGAACATGGATCGGATGGATTGGTACCATTTGCTGTTTCAGTACCATTGCTAACACCATCACCGTCGCAATCGGCTGCCGGATTATTTAAACAAGGTACAATGTTTATATAAACTACTGCTGTATCACATTGTGAAGGCAGCGGTGTTCCGTTATCGCAAATTACATAAGTAAAGCTGTCAACTCCGTTAAAGTTAGGATTTGGTACATAATTTACAACTCCAGTGATTGGATCAACAGTTGCAGTACCATTAAATGGTCCTCCTATAATTGTTACTGAACTGCTATCGAGCTGACCATCAATATCTGAATCATTGTTAAGTACAACAATCAAGACAGAATCATTTTCGTTGACATTTACCGAATCATTCACTGCAATTGGTGCATCGTTCAAAGGAGTTACTGTGATTGGTACAATCACTGTATCGCAGGCTCCAGTTTGGTCGCAGACAATTACACAGAGTGTATCCTGACCATTGTAGTTGCTTGTTGGTGTGTAAGTGATACAGTTTGCAGCGATGCTTGCGTTACCATTATTTGGTCCGCCGCATAGGCTCACTGTCAGTACATCACCGTTGTCGATATCATTTACTGTCGGACAGAATGTGATTGTGCTGTCTTCTGGTAAAGTTACTGGCGCTTGTACAATAGTTGGAGTGTCATTTACAGGTGTTACATTGATGAACACAGTTGCTGTATCGCAGAGTGCAGGTAATGGAATACCATTATCACAGACTACGTAAGTGAAGCTATCCTGTCCGTTGAAGTTACCTGTTGGCGTATAAGTAATTGCTCCCGTTGTTGGGTTTACTGTAATCGATCCATTGCTTGGACCACCGATTACCGCTACTGATGCAGGGTTTAGTGTAGTGTCGATGTCTGAATCGTTATTGAGTACGCC
>JBILRK010000316.1:0-3921 GCA_044372705.1 Saprospira sp.
TTCGCTTGGAAATAAGAGCGGTAGTCAGATGGGGGTTGTTGGTGCCACAATCGAACATACCCTGCAAATCAGGACCATGCAATCGAAACCTATAACGGTATATATGCCTAAGCGAGGAGAGACAAAAATGTCATTGACCAAAAAACCTTTTGACAAGAAAGAAATATTCCCAACAGGTGTTTTTAGTGTTAGGCAGGTCGATTATGACAATACGGTTATCAGTAGTTTAAAATTTGTTCAGGAACTGCTTAGTTATAAAAAAGGAGAATGCTCCGCGATTGAAATAAAGACAGATCCCGCATTTAATCAGGTTCAAATTCAGAATCAAATCCTTCAAATCCTAGGGGATGATTTTTCTGTTAAAAACAGATTTCAACAAGATGAAGCTTTTTTCAAAATAGCCAATATGGAAAAGTGGGTAGGATTTCTGATTTTTGCTTTTACCCTTGTTTTGGTTGCTTTTAACATGATTGGAGCACTATGGATGTTGGTTCTTGAAAAGCGGAAGGATATAGCAAATCTAAAAGCAATGGGTGCATCAGATGCCTTGGTCCGCAATATTTTTTTGACAGAAGGTGCTTTATTATCGGGGATTGGGGTATTTATTGGAACGCTCTTGGCAGTTGTGCTATGTGTTTCACAACAGCAATTTGGCTGGGTTAAATTACAGAACGATGGTGCTACTTTTTTAATTACTGCCTATCCTGTCAGCATGCATTTTTTCGACATATTGATTGTAATTATTACAGTACTTGTTATTGGCATTACAGCTTCGGTACTGCCGGCAAGAAGAGCAGCAAGAATTAAAAGTTTGGTGAGAGAGGATTGATAATCTTTTTTATTATTTTTTATTATTCTAATGAACAGGCTTTCATTTGTTTATATCGCAGAATCTCCATTGGGCGGCCGTGGTGTTTTTACAACAGAATTTATACCTGTAGGTACCCTTATTGAAATTGCACCGGTCATAGTCTTAGCTGAACAGGATCTAAAACTGATTCACGACCACACCATTTTACACGATTATTATTTTCTTTGGACAGATGACGGAAAAAGCGCTGTCATTGCATTAGGTTATGGGTCCTTATATAATCATTCCTATATGCCTAATGCGGAATATTTTACTAATATAGAAGACAAGTCAATTGACGTTTTTGCTATTAGAGATATTTTAGAAGGGGAGGAAATTACCTTCAATTACAATGGAATGCCATTTGATCCTACTCCGGTTTGGTTTGACGACCCCGAATATAAACGATAGTTTTTTAAACAAAAAAGTTACATTTTGTTTTTAAAATAATTGGCAATTCTCATTTTTTACCTATATATTTGCAAGAAGCGCAGGTTTAAATTTTAAAAATGTTAACAAAAAGGTGATATGCCTTTTATGATATTGTAGGTTACAATGGAAAACGATAATAAAGACGAGGAATTGAACGAACTTTCAAGTGAAAATTCCAATATAGAGAAAAAGCCTCAGAAGGATGTGCTGGGAGACATGTACAAAGATTATTTTTTGGATTATGCTTCCTATGTAATCCTTGAAAGGGCAGTACCAGCTATTGAAGACGGTCTAAAACCAGTACAAAGAAGAATCTTATATGCCATGTATGTCATGGATGATGGACGTTACAATAAAGTAGCCAACATTATTGGACAGGCAATGCAATACCACCCACATGGTGATGCTTCTATCGGGGATGCATTGGTAAATATGGGGCAGAAGGATCTCTTGATTGACTGCCAGGGAAACTGGGGTGATGTTCGTACAGGAGATAATGCTGCTGCCTCCCGTTATATCGAGGCCAGATTGTCCAAATTTGCTAAAGTTGTACTGTTTAATTCAAAAACAACAATCTATCAACTTTCTTACGACGGCAGAAAGAAAGAACCAGTTACACTGCCAGTTAAGTTTCCGCTTTTATTAGCGCAAGGCGTAGAAGGTATTGCAGTTGGATTGGCAACCAAAATTTTACCACATAATTTTATTGAACTTATTGAGGGCTCAATAGAGATTCTAAGGGGAAATAAAACCAAAATTTATCCCGATTTCCTGACTGGAGGTTTTGTTGATGTAAGCAACTACAACGGGGGTAAACGCGGTGGTAAAATCAGGGTAAGGGCCAAAATAGAAATTACTGATCGTAAAACATTGACGATAAAAGAAATACCATTTGGCACTACAACTGGTTCTCTTATCGAAAGTATCATCAAAGCCAGTAATAAAAATAAAATTAAAATTAAAAAGGTAGTAGATAATACTGCCGAGCATGTTGAGGTTGTAGTAGAGCTACCACCCGGCACTTCACCCGAAATGACGCTGGATGCACTTTATGCATTCACAGACTGTGAATTGTCCATCTCACCCAATGCCTGTGTTATTATGGGCGGTAAACCGGTATTTATAACTGTTGATGAATTGCTGGAATATGCAACAAAGCAGACTAAAGACCTTTTGGAATGGGAGTTGCGAATTCAGGAGGAGGAGTTGATGGAGAAATGGCATTTTGCCAGCCTCGAAAAAATATTTATAGAGAACAAAATCTATCAGAAAATTGAAGATTGTGAAACCTGGGAATCTGTTATCACTACGATTGATGAGGCGTTGAAACCCTATGTCAAAAACTTTTACAGAGCCATTACGGAGGACGATATTATCAGGCTTACAGAAATCAAGATCAAAAGGATCTCTAAATTTAACAAATTTGAAGCCGATGAATTAATTCGCAGGTTAGAAAACGAATTAAAAGATACCCGCAACAACCTAAATAATATAACTGATTACAGCATTGCTTATTATCAAAAACTACTCAAGGATTTCTCGGCTGGTCGTGAAAGAAAAACGAAAATAATACATTTTGATAATATCTCTGCAGTTGAGGTTGTTGTAAATAATGCCAAATTGTATTTGAACAGAGAGGAAGGTTTTATGGGCTATGGACTCAAAAAAGACGAGTTTTTGGAGGAGTGCTCAGATATTGATGATATCATTGTTTTTCACAAGGATGGCACTTTCATGGTGACAAAAATTGCCGATAAGGTATTTATTGGCAAAAATCCTTTGCATGTTGCCGTTTGGCGAAAACAAAACGAGCGGATGATTTACAATGTTGCTTATGCCGATTTGGGTGCAGGGGTCAATTATGTAAAGCGTTTTACTGTTCCTGCAATTACAAGAGATAAAAAGTATCCAATAGCCGATGGTGTAGATAAGTCGCAGGTCTTACATTTCTCTGCCAATCCCAATGGTGAGGCAGAACTCATCCTTGTGAAACTCACGCAATCCTGCAAGGCTAAGAAAAAAGAATTTGAGTATGATTTTTCAACACTCACCGTAAAAGGCCGTGGAGCAAGGGGAAATGTTCTGACCAAATATCCAATTAGAAAAATAACAGTTAAAAGCAAAGGCGAATCAACCCTTGGAGCTTTAAAGATATGGTGGGATTCAGCTACAGGTCGATTGAATACTTCTGAATATGGACAAATGCTCGGAGCATTTGAAGAGGATGACCGTATCATAGCATTTTATCAGAATGGAACCTATGAGATGACCAATTTTGAACTGCACAACCGTTTTGAGCCAAAAGATGTACAGTATATCGGGCAGTTTGACCCTGATACTGTAATCACTTCAATCTACTATGACGGAGAGCGAGAGGCTGTGTATGCAAAAAGATTTCGAGTAGATACTACCACGCTCAATTCAAGATTTGAATTTATAAATGCGCATAAAAATTCTCAACTCTTGTATTTTTCATTACATCCAGAACCTAAGATTAAGTATTCATTCAAAGATAAAAAAGGCATTGCACAAGAATCTGAGATAGATTTTAATACAGTTGATGTGATGGGAAGAAATGCAGTGGGTAATAAATTAAGTGACCAAAAACCGCTAGAAATTATCGATATTAGTCCTGAGAT
>JBILRK010000317.1:0-3915 GCA_044372705.1 Saprospira sp.
AAACTTAATAACCAATAAAAATTTAATTATGACTGCGCGCGAATTTATCATGTCTCTCCCGGCTAAAATCAATCCTGAAGCTATTGCTGACAAAGAAACTTGTTTCCACTTTGTTGTTTCGGGCGATGGTGGCGGAGAATTTACAGCCAATATTAAAAACGGAAAGGCTGAAGTACTTGAAGGTTTGGTTGGTGAACCAAAATGTACCGTTAAAACAGCTGATAAAGTTTTGACTGATATTCTTGAAGGCAAACAAAACCCTCAAATGGCTGTATTAATGGGTAAATTAAAAATCAGCAATCTATCCGAAATGATGAAATTTGCTAAAATACTCGGTTTGGGTTAATTTAAATCTTACAATATAATAAATAGGCTGCACAATCGTGTGGCCTTTTTTTATACCCATATCTCAGTCTCTGGCATTTGAATAGAAAGATTCCTGGTATCAATAGGACAATTTGAAATGCTAAGCTTGGCTAAGTTTTTTAGTTGGCGAAAGCTATTTGGTAAATGTATCAAACGCTTATTATTGCTCAAATCCAATTTTGCAAGGCTTTTCAATTTGCCAAATTCTTCGGGTAATGAAGTTAGGCTGTTATTATCCAAATCAAGACCATTCAATCCAGTCAATTGAGTAAAACAATTTGGTAAAAAGCTAAGTTGATTTTCTCCTAAATCCAGCTTTTTTAGTTTTATTAAACTACAAATTTCTTGTGGAATTTCCCGCAGTCCACAGGCTCTAAGGCTTAATGTTTCAAGATTTTTCAAATTAGCTATTGTAGAATCTATTAACACAATTTTATTCCCTAAAAGGGAGAGCGTGCTCAAATTTTCTATATCATACAGCACTTTGGGTATTTCTGTAAATTGATTATTTCCCAGATGTAAGGCCTCAAGCTTTTTCAATCTAGACATTGCATCTGGCAGATTTTTTAAACTGTTTGAATTGAGCCAGACAACTGTTAAATTTCTCAGGTATTCAATCTCCTCGGGTACTGTTTCCAAATTTCTTGCTGAAAGATTCAAGAGCATTGCTGATTCGATTTCCCATGATAGCCAATTGGCCGATATCTCAAAATCGGGCTCAAGATTAAAAAGTATTCGGTAGGCTTTCAAAAAAATTTCTTTATCCAGGTCCTGAGATTGGATAATTACAAAAGCCAGTTCAATATTTTCAACATTTCCTGAACCAATTAGGGCTTTTATTTCTTTTATATGCTGCATCTTTATTTTCGAGTTTAATTATTGAAAAGTTTGAATGCGATGATGTGTAAAATTGGAACAGTATTTGTACAAAATTATAAACGTTAATCAAAACCGAAATACAAAACCTTTCATTATGAAAAATAATATTATAACACTTTCATTCTTAATTATCTTTGGTATTAGCTTCTCAGTCGATACCCAAGCTCAATTATTACCTGCTCCGGCTAAAAACCAGACCAACGATCCTGAGGCAACAAGAATTCTAAAAAAATTAAAGGACAAATATACTGCCTTTGCTTCTTTATATTCAGAATATGTCCTCACTATTGACAATCGCGAAACTAAGGAAACCCAGAATGGTAAAATTACACAAAAGGGAAATAAGTTTCATGTCGATAACAATGGGAATCAGATTTTTTGTGATGGTGTAACCCTTTGGATGTATGTAAAAAATAACAATGTTGTTCAAATCAACAATTTTGAAGAAGACGAAGATCCAATGTCACCGGGTAGAATTTTGAAGATTTACGAATCTGAAAACGAATATCTTTTTGCCATCACCAGTCAAGATCAGGTAAAAGCTGAAATCGAATTCAAGCCTTTGAAAAAAGATGCCGACTTCTTTAAAATTCGTATTGAAGTAGATAAAACTAAGAATGAGGTAAGATATATCAAGGTTTTCGCCAAGGATGGAACAACCTATACACTCGACATCAAAACCATTCGTAGCGCAGCTCCTACCGATGCTCAGTTTGTTTTCAAAAAAGAAAGTTTTCCAGGTGTAAAAGTGGAGGATTTGAGATAATCTAATGCAATGCTAAATATAAAACAGCCAAGTTCATTTAGGAGCTTGGCTGTTTTTTTATTTTACAAAATTAAATCAAAACTTACGTATAGCTCTTAGATGATAAGTTTCAATCTTATCCCAATATGAAGACTGACCGGTCATAAAACTAAACATCCAGGCCCCGATTGCATCTATTTCTGTCGAAGACCAGTAAACGGCAAATCGCATTGTTTCTGCTCCCGGCATAGATTCCATAGTACGATTCACATCAAAAAGATTATTCCAAATCATATTCAACTCCTGTAAAGAAGGCATATACCAATCGCTGAAGCCACCTGAACTATAGTTATCACATTGTGAAGCCGCTGTAAAAGGCGAGCTAACATCATTTATAATGGCTGCCGTATTTGCTGCTCCATTCCAGGTACTTTCGGCATAACGGACATTGACACAAGTTCCAGCCAGGCATGATGCTGTGGAATCCCATGATGTACTGATACTAATGTCATTTGGCGCAACAATCAATCCGTGCTCCACACCACTTGAATCGCGATACAGATGAAAAATGACACCCCCTCCAAATTCCTCACCTAGATAATGTCCGCCATTTCCGCCCAAGGAAGCTGCTGTGCCTGCATGTAGTGCATAAGGGACAGATAAAAGCTGCGTTGTTCCCAAAAGTGTAAAATTTGTGCCCCCATTCATATCAAAGGATACGCGCAAAAAGTAATTATCGCTTCCCCAGCTAATAGCACTCATAGATCCACTTTGAATGGCTCCAGCGCCAATGACCAGATTGAATAATCCGAACTGATCGGTAGTGACATTGTGCGTCTCAATATATTGTACCTGTCCGGCAACTGATCCTTTTAAAATGCCGATTTCGACAGCCAAGGTTCTGTTTGACAAGGGATTTCCTGATGCATCGCGTGCTACGCCTGAGTAATTAAAAGCCTGCGGTGGATTTTGTGCAAAGACATTAAATGCTAAGAATAGCAGCACTGGTAGCAAATAAAGTTTCATGCTTTATCTTTTTATGAGTTTATGTTCTGAAATAATCTGTCCTTTTTCGTTTTTCAAAATAAGGAAATAGATTCCATTAGGCAATGTTGAAATATTGATTGAAAGCTGTTGATTAAAATTAGTAAATTGCTGTTTTATAATTTCTTTGGCATCGGCACTGTAAAGTGAAAGATGAATTTCCTTGGCGCTGACATCTGTCAATTCTGCAAAGAGCAGGTCTGAACTGGGATTTGGAAAAACAGTAACTTTCCCGAAATCAGGCGCATTTAGTTCAATCGCTGTAATATGAGTTGAGCCCATGAATGAGCCTGAAATGCTGTAGCTTGAGTCAGCCAGGTTTATTATGGCATAGTCGCCTATAGCATAACTAATAGTATTGCCATTAAGTGTTGCACTTTGCCCTGCACTGTTTATTGTCGCCGGTGCAATCTGTTGCGCTTTTGCGAAGATGCTGAGGTGTAGGAGGAAAATGAGTAGAAAGGGATACATGTTAGTAGTAGGACTAGAGGATAATTGCTTACTTGATAGTTGGCGGATTGGTAGTTGGTCTCGTTTGGAGAAGGAGATGGCAGTTGGTAGTTGGACGTTAGGGTTATTATTTATTTAATAGTTGGCGGATTGGTAGATGGTCTAATGTCTAAATTCTCATATCTCATGTCTCATGTCTCATGTCTAATATTACATCATCTCAGACAATTCCAGCCAGCGCATTTCCTTATCTTCCAATTCTGATTGAATAGATTGTAGCTGTTTGGAAAGTTCCATGATTTTGTCAGGATTCAAGTCCGGATTATTAAAATGCTCTGTGATTTTAGCTTTGTCTTCCTCGAGTTTTTGTATTTGTTTTTCAATTTTTTTAAATTCCTTGCGATCATCCTGCGAGGCTACAGCTTTGGATT
>JBILRK010000318.1:0-3914 GCA_044372705.1 Saprospira sp.
GTTGAAAAAACCTGTACTGCTATTATATTTCCAGGAATCCTTTCCCTCTGCATAAAATAGAATAAAATCGGAACTGTTGAATTGACCATCAGATTCTCCCTGAATAAAAACGGCATTCTCTTCCAGGTCATCAATTTTATTGGCACTGCCAACGGTTTCTGGTAGTATTTTACCACCATTACCAAGCAACTGAATGTTTCGGGGATCGATATTGTCAACATCAACACCTAAAGATGAAAGTAATTGATAATCAATTTTATAAATGCCGCTATTGCCTACTTTTATTTTATAAATTTGCCCATCGTTAAGTTTAGAAAGGGTACTGCTGGATTTTCTTACAAAGTTCGAATTGGCCTCTGTATCAATGCTAAAAATATTCAAATCTGCACTTATCAATCTTTCAAACTGACCAGTTTCTTTGTTTTTTCTTAGAGGTATAAAATTTATCTGAGCACTTGGACGGCCTTTTTCCGCACTTATATTTATGTTGAATACAATATCATTCTTAATGAATTGCTGTCCCCAATCGAGTGTAGAATTTATATTTTCGAAAACTGGGTTAGAAAGCTCAATTCTAATGTTAGAAGCACGGCTTATTTGAATTTTCTCACTTTTTATTGGCATCATTTCCGATTCATCGAATGCAGCCCCCTCAAATGATAAAAAGTGTGACCTGCCCAGTCCTTCATTCGAAAGCGTATCGGGGCTTTTTTTCCAATTCAGATTAACCGTTTTGCGAGCAATCAGGCTACCTTGAGCAAAAACAAGTTGCCCTGTTAAGAAAACAAAAATGAGTATAAAAGATATTTTGTAGGACATAAAGTACAGTTTGGAGATATTTGATCAGTGACCTGAAAGATAAGCTAATCAAATGGTTTAAATCAGATAACCTTTCTAAAGAATTATTGTTTGATAAGTCGAAACAATTTTTAATTCATATTCTGCAAATATAAGAATGAGAAAACCGCTTAGCAATTATTTCTTTGAAAATTGATTAAAAATTATCCGTTTGAGAAAAAAAATCGGGTACATTATATTAATGCCTGATAATTAATCTATTTTTGGACATCATTTTGAATAATTACTTCGTTAAAGTAAAACGATTCAGAAGATAAAAGTGTTGGCATGAGACCTAATTTAATGACAGATTTAAAGAAAATAGTAACGATATGGGCATTTTTGCTCACATCCTTATCAGTTTGGGCGCAGGATCCTGTGTTCAGTCAGTTTTTTGCCTCTCCGCTTCAATTAAATCCAGCACTAAGCGGAACATCAGAAGCGCCAACCATTCATTTAAATTACAGGAATCAGTGGCCTTTATTGTCTCAGGCCTATGCTACCTATGCAGCCTCTTACAGTCAGTTAGCTTCAAAACTCAACAGTGGTTTTGGACTTTCTTTAATGTCAGATGTAGCTGGTAATGGTATTTACAATTCAACTCAGATAGGTTTTGCTTATGCCTATAACCTACAGTTTCAAAAAGACCTGTATTTGAGACTGGGGCTTGAGTCTAATTTCGTTAGCAAACGACTTTCCTGGGATAAATTAATCTTTCTTGATCAGTTAAATGTTGAGACCGGCGCATTCGATGCCAATGGAAACATAAATCCAACTTTTGAAAATCAGCCTAATTTAAACATCAATTATTTCGATTTCGGATTTGGCGCCTTGTTTTACAGTAAATACGTTTATGGTGGTTTTGCGCTCAAGCATATCAATTCACCCAGAGAAGCCTTCATCAGACCAAATGCACAATATGATGAACTGCCAATGAGAATTAGCTTTCATGCAGGCGGACAAATTCCTGTATCGAATAACAATAAATACAAAACGGCTACGTTTATATCTCCAAATATACTCTTTACCAAACAGCGACAGTTCAAACAACTCAATATCGGTTCATATATTCAACACGAATCTTTTTTTGGTGGAATTTGGTTCAGACATACTTTTACCAACAGTGATGCCGTTATATTGATGGCAGGTTATGAACTGAACTTTCTAAAAATTGCGTACAGCTACGATTTAACTGTCTCAAATTTGGGTATTAACTCGGGAGGAGCACATGAAATTTCATTGATTTTTAACTTTAAAACAAAAAACAGAGGAACAAATTATAACGATTGTTTAAATTTATTTAGATAATCACAAATAATTTCTATTTTTGCGCACGCCTTTTATTCAATAAAAAAAATTGCTTTCAGATGAAAAAAATAATTTTGTTCGCGTTGGCTAGTTTGTTGATTGCCGCAACATCCTGCAAAAAACGTGAAGAGCGCTCAAAAACAACCGGTTGGGGTTTCAACTCTCAGCAATGGGGAGGTTTTGAAAAACCACTGGACTACAAAGGTCAAATGACCGGTCCAAACCTGGTATTCATTGAAACAGGTACCTTTAATATGGGTATGACAGAAGAAGATGTAATGTCTGATTACAGAAATATTGCCCGTCGCGTTACAGTTTCGGCATTTTATATGGATGAGACTGAAATTTCTAACCTCGATTGGTTAGAGTATATGCACTTCTTGATTCGTGTGTATCCAGAAATGCCACAAATTTACATGCAGGCACTTCCTGATACTTTGGTATGGTTGGAAGAACTTTCATATAATGAACCATTTGTTGAAACATACTTACGTCACCCAGCTTACATGGATTATCCTGTTGTTGGTGTGAACTGGCTTCAGGCGCAGGAGTACTGCAAATGGCGTGGAGACCGTGTAAATGAAATGATTTTGATTGAGCAGGGTAAAGTTGATCCTACCTCTATCGAAGGACAACAGGGTGAAAATACTTTCAGCACTGGTTCATACCTTGCTGGACTTTATGAGGCACAACCCGGTCCAAAACCAATGGTAAGTCCTACAGATGGTCAAGAGCGTCGTGTTCGTTTTGAAGACGGTATTCTTCTTCCTTCTTATCGCCTTCCAACAGAAGCTGAATGGGAATTTGCAGCACTTGCACTCATTGGCAATCAAAGCTATTCAAAAGATGAGCGTATCACAGACCGCCGTATTTATCCTTGGAATGGAACAACTACCCGCTATCCAATGCATGGTCGTTCACAAGGTTTGATGGTGGCTAACTTTAAACGTGGTCGTGGTGACTATATGGGTATGGCTGGTGCATTGAACGATAATGCACACATTACTGCACCTGTACGTTCTTATGTGCCAAATGATTATGGTCTATTCAACATGGCTGGTAATGTAAATGAGTGGGTTCAGGACGTTTATCGCCCAATGACATCTACTTCCTTACGTGATGTTGAAACTCAGGATTTGAACTCTTTCCGTGGTAACGTATTCACTCAAATTGAGCGTGACGCTGATGGTAATCCTGTTGGTCGCGATAGCTTAGGTCGTTTGAAATACAAGGCACTTGATGATGAGCAAATCGCAGGTCGTCAAAACTTCCAAAAATCAAATGTTATCAACTATCTGGATGGTGATCAGCAATCTCGTTTGAACTATTCTGAATTGGATGACCAAACCAAACACATGTACGAGTTCGGCAAGCACTCACTCATTTCTGACAAAGCACGCGTAATCAAAGGTGGTTCATGGGCAGATAGAGCATACTGGCTTTCTCCAGGAGCGCGTCGCTTCATGGACGAGGACAAAGCTGCCTCTACAGTTGGCTTCCGTTGTGCAATGACCCGCGTAGGTTCGCCAAAAGGAAATAGACTACCTGGTGGAAATCAGATTAAAACTGGTAAACCAAATACCAGACGTACTTACAGATAGTATGTAGTTAAAAATACCTAAGAAGGCACGGGAAACCGTGCCTTTTTTTATTTACAGTCAGGACTTTAAATAGTTATTAGTTTTATTTTTTCAATATGCATCTTAATTTTGTAAAGCAGTAAAAAAAGTTCTACTTTTGCCAGAGCTTTATTCATAGAAAAAATAATA
>JBILRK010000319.1:0-3909 GCA_044372705.1 Saprospira sp.
CAAAATCGTTGTTCCTGGTTCTACCTCGATTTCAATATCATCGATTGTAACTTTTATCATTGCTCTAAATCAGTTATTTGATTTTATTTATAAAACTTAAGCAAGGCTTGTTGATTTTTCCTGAATAAGTCCGAAATTTCTCTTTTGAGATATTTCTCTTTCATTTACATGCCACTCGAATTCATCTCTGAAATGACGAATTGCAGCGGCTACTGGCCATGCAGCAGCGTCTCCCAAAGGACAGATCGTATTACCTTCAATTTTTTTATTGATATCTGCCAAGAGATCGATGTCGCGAATATTTCCTTGTCCGTGTTCAAGTCTGTTCAATACCTTTTCCATCCAACCGGTTCCTTCACGACAGGGTGAACATTGACCGCAGGATTCGTGCGCATAAAAACGGGCAAAATTCCAGGTGTTACGAACAACACATTGGTCTTCATCGAAAACAATAAATCCGCCAGAACCTAACATGGAGCCGCTTTTAAAACCACCGTCGGCAAGACTCTCATAGGTCATGAGTCTATCCTGACCAGCTTCTGTTTTACATACGAGATAATGAGGAAGAATTGGAACGGATGAACCTCCAGGCACACAGGCCTTCAGTTTTTTTCCATTGGCAATGCCACGGCAATAATTATCACCATAAATAAATTCCTCAACACTAAGACCCATTTCTATTTCAAAGACACCCGGTCGTACCAGATTACCACAGGCCGAAATAAGTTTTGTCCCTGTACTTTTACCGATTCCAATACTTGCATAGTGTTCACCGCCATGATTGACAATTGGTACAACTGCAGCGATGGTTTCGACATTGTTTACTACTGTAGGGCAATCCCAAAGACCTTTTACCGCCGGGAATGGCGGTTTCATGCGCGGATTGCCTCTTTTGCCTTCCAAAGACTCGAGCAGCGCTGTTTCCTCTCCGCAGATATAGGCACCTCCACCGGGAGCCACCACCATTTCGAGGTCATAACCCGAACCTAAAATATTTTTTCCTAAAAATCCATGCTGATGTGCCTCGGCAATTGCTTTTTGCAGAATTTGAAGAATCCACATGTACTCACCACGAATATATATGAATGACTGATTGGCTCCAAGTGCATAACTCGCCGTAATCATACCCTCAATGAGCAGATGCGGAATTTTTTCCATCAGGTAACGGTCCTTGAAAGTTCCGGGCTCGGATTCATCGGCATTACAGACCAGATAACGCGGAACGCCTTCGGGTTTTGCCAAAAAAGACCATTTCATGCCTGTTGAGAAACCAGCTCCTCCCCTTCCCCTCAGACCCGATTTTTTCACCTCTTCCACCACTGCATCTGGCGACATTGTTTTCAATGCCTTTTCAACAGAGGCATAGCCACCGCTTTTGCGATAGACCTCAAAAGTTTCGATTCCGGGAATCTCTATATTTTCAAGCAACAGTTTTTTTCCTGACATTGCTATTTATTTTGCTTCATTTCTAAATTGTTCAATCAGCTCATCCACTTTTTCTGTCGTGAGATGCTCATAATTTTTACCCTTGCACTGAAACATGGGACCATAACCGCAGGCGCCCATACATTCTACAGTTTTTAGTGTAAAAAGTCCATCGGCGCTTGTTTCTCCAACCTTTATATCCAATTTTTTCTCGATATGCTCAATGATTTTGTCGCTTCCGACCAACATACAGGGACCGGTACGACAGACTTCCCAAACATATTTACCTACTGGTTCGATATGAAACATAGTATAAAAGGTAGCCACTTCATACACTTCGATGGGTTTGATACCCAAAATAGCTGCCACCTGATCCATTGCTTTGATACTCAACCAGCCATTTTCTTCCTGAACTAAGTGCAAAATTGCCAAAATGGCACTTTTTTGCTTTCCATCTGGATATTGGGCAATGAATTCATTGACCTTGGCCAATGATTCTGGTGAAAACTCGAACTTTTCGGAATATTTGTTGGATGTATCTGTATGTGTTTTCATATTAAGCGTCTAATTCTCCGGCAATTACGTTCAAAGAACTCAATGTAAGTACAGCATCGCTGATGCCCTGACCTGTTATCATTTCGGGATATGCCTGATAATAAATAAAGCAGGGTCGGCGGAACTGCAATCGGTAAGGGGCACGTCCACCATCGCTGATGAGATAGTAACCAAGTTCACCATTTCCTCCTTCTACACAGTGATAAACCTCTCCTGCAGGTATTTTGGTCTCTCCCATCACAATTTTAAAATGGTAGATAAGTGCTTCCATGTTATTATAAACCTCCGATTTAGGTGGCAGATAAAAATCTGGAACATCTGCTTTGTATGACCCCTCGGGCATATTGCTGTAAGCCTGCTCTATGATGCGCAAGCTCTGTCTGATTTCTTCCTGTCGGACCATAAAACGGTCGTAAGTATCGCCATTCACACCCACAGGTAAAATAAAATCAAAATCTTCGTAAGACGAATAAGGACTGATGACTCTCACATCATAATCAACACCGGCAGCTCTTAGGTTTGGTCCGGTAAAACCATAATCCATGGCTTTTTCTGCTGAAATTGGACCAACGCCTCTGGTGCGGTCCATAAAAATACGGTTTCTTGAAAGGAGTGAATCGAACTGCCCAAAAATTTTGGGAAACTCCTTCAGAAAAGTTTTGAGTTTGCTATGGAAGGCCGGTGAAAAATCACGCTCAAAACCGCCAATGCGGCCTATATTTGTTGTCAGTCGAGCTCCGCATACTTCCTCGTACAATTCATAAATTTTTTCGCGCTCCTGAAACATATAGGTAAATCCAGTGAGTGCTCCTGTATCAACACCAACAACAGAATTACAGATAAGATGGTCAGAAATACGAGCCAGTTCCATGATAATAACCCGCATATAATCCACTCTTTTGGGCACATCGGCACCAATGAGTTTTTCTACGGTCATATGCCAGCCTATATTATTGATAGGCGAAGAGCAATAGTTGAGTCGGTCAGTTATAGGAGTAATCTGATTATAAGGTCTTCTTTCTGCCAGTTTTTCAAAAGCACGGTGAATGTAACCAACTGTCTGTTCAGAAGAAAGAATTTTTTCCCCGTTCACTTTCAGGATATTCTGAAAAATCCCATGTGTTGCCGGGTGGGTAGGACCAAAATTTATGGTTGCAATATCGCCATCGATGCTATCGACAGTCATATATTCTTTGTACTTCAAATCTTTGCTTAACTCTTCCATACTAGCTTTCACTGTTTTTGAATCGCCCGAAATATCTGTCGTCTTTATCTTCCCGGGTGGCATCCTCCAATTGGTATTCCTTTCTAAGCGGGAAATAATCCATTGAATCTTCGTTGAGGATTCTCCTTAAGTTTTTATGCCCTTCGAAAATTACTCCGTAAAAATCGTAGGTTTCTCTTTCCATCCAGTCGGCACAAGGGAAAATATCCATTACCGAACTGATATTCGGATAATCGATTGGAAGAAAGGCTTTGATTCTGATTCTTATGTTCTTGGTCCAGCTATGCAAATGATATACTACAGCAAGCTCTCTGCCTGCATTATCAGGATAATGAACCGCTCCGATCAGGGTAAGAAAATTAATGGCAAAACGACTGTCGGATTTCAGAAATTTTAAAATATCATGCAGTTTCGATGGCTCAATTTCAATATTTGGAACATCAAAAGCATCTTCAGAACCCAATACAGCATTGGGAAAATTATCCTGAAGATATTGTACAATTTCTTCTTTATACTCCCTGTTCATCGTTGAGTTTTATATTGTATTTGCCAAGCATTTCCTGATATTTAGGCTCGTAGCGTCTTCTCATAGACTCGTGCTGTACCAGTTTTTGGATATTGATAATGCCATCTATAATTTGCTCGGGGCGTGGGGGGCAACCCGGAACATACACATCAACCGGGATGATTCTGTCGATTCCCTG
>JBILRK010000320.1:0-3894 GCA_044372705.1 Saprospira sp.
ACCTGCTTGGAAGAATTCTGATAACAAAGGAATTAAGTCTGGACGAAAATCAGCAAAATATTTTACTGAATACAGAAGAGCTTTCTCCGGCAGTTTATAACCTTAAAATAGAAGACAGCAACAGGCTATACAGTCCCAAGATTTTAAAATTTGTAAAGAAATAACCTTTTAAACAAGGCATAAAACATTTGACAGGGGTTTGCATAAAATGCAGCCCCTATTGTTTTTCAAAATCTTCATAAGCCTTCAACATTGCTTTAAATAGCAACTGTCCCTGTAGTCTGTATCCCTCGGCTGTGTAATGAGAACGGTCAGTCGAAGCAAGTTTCATGTTGGTCCATTTATTGATTGAACCGGCTCCACCCATAATGTCGAAAAAATCCCAGATTGCAATCGACTCGCTGTGTTTTGCCATATCATGCATCATATCGCCAAGCATAATACTATTTTTAGCAAAAGCCTGGTTACGAATATAAAAATCGGGAGATGTAACCATCAGTACGCAATATGGCTTTTGTTGTTTTTTCAACTGTTCCATTAGGTATTTAATTTGTCCCAACACCCAATCGGGATTCATATTTAGGGATGCGATGTCATTTGTACCCAATGATAAAATCACTAAATCGGGTTCCAAGGCATTTGCCTGTTTAAAAAAATCTTCAGATTTATTAAAACTTGAATAAGTTGCCCCGTTTACGGCTGTTGCGCTGTATAAAACGCCGCCCTTTTCCGTATTTTCTAATAGGATACCCTGAACCGTGTAATTGACATTGGTTTCGGAAGATCGGTTGGCAGCTATACTGAGGCTCGTCCTCATTTCATCCAGTTTAAAACATTCTCCTATCGAAGAATTGATTTTATCTGCTTTGAGCTTTGATGCATCCGCATTTAAAAATTCAATTGCATAGGCATCATTTGGATTCTTACCCAAAATAGTAATCTGGTTAAAAAGATCCGTTTTGTTTCTGACATTCAAATCAATCTTGAAATTGGCATTGGAAGTGCTGACGCTATAACCACTGATACCAACTGGTATTTCATGTACAACACTGACATTCCTGGAACTGCGCCACTCAACATTGGAAGAAGTACTAAAATCTGCAGGCGAATTGGTTCTTACTAAATGATATGGAAAAATGAGTCCTCTGCCTGCATTACCGAAAGTCATTTGCATCAACTGTCGAAATTCGGCCGAAAGCCCACCAGCCTGTAAATGAGAATCGCCAATATGTAAAATATGAACCTTTTCTTTTGAACCGTTTTTAATTCTCTTAAGCTTCTCAAAAAAAGGTGTTAATTGTTCTTTATAATGTATGAAGTTAGCCTGCTGATTTACAAAAGATGGCACTTCCATATAATCAAAAGGAGGCATTTTAGTATTATTTTTCTCTAAAAAATCGCCCGAACCGCTTAAAAAAGACAATAGTCCAATGAGGATTAAATTTTTCATGTAATCAGATAATTATTTTTTTGACGAACTGTTGTTTTTTATACTTTGTCCGCTGAATTTTTTATACGCATTTGCAAGATAATCAAAGACATAACCTGCTATTTCCTTTGATCCTTTGCCGCTCAGATGCACATAGTCGGGCGCGGCTAAAGGAGGATTCGACTTTACCCATTTCACCATAGAACCTTCGCCGCCCATTTTCGTAAAAAGATCCAAAAAAGGACTTTGACTAATCGCTGCTGCCCTTCTTTGAGCATTTGAAAGTGGATAGACAGCCGGGCTTGTCCATTCGCTACCCTCTAATTTTGCTACTCGGTCTGTAGTGCCAACTATTAAAACAGGAATGTCGCCCATACTTTCTTTGAAATGACGAACTGTTGATACCAATATCTGTTCATAATGGTTATAATTGAGCTGTTCATTTGAAAGTACATTTGCACCAAAATGAAGCACAATAAGGTCATACTCCATATATTTATTGAAACTGGCCAGCATTTCTTTTGAAATTCTGCCAAAGTTGCTGCCACTATCGCTTCTTTTGGCCAGATTATCCACGATAATGCCATAGTCCGATTCAAAACTCAGCCCGTAAATGGGAAAAGGCTCTGGAAAATTAAAGGCTAAATCTATACTTTTTGAATTGTTGGTATTGAGCTGTGCCCTATTGAGTAAATCTTTTCCATTAAGTTGCACAGAATTGGAATCACCGACCATAACATCTGGAAAAAGTTCCGTTTTGCCTCTGCCATAGTACAGAAAAACATTGTTTAACTTATTGGCAGACTGAAAGCCAAGTTTGTGAGAACGATCCATACTGCTTGAAGTTGCAGTGGAATAATCCCCACTCAAACCGAAGGAAAATGCCGGATTTTTATTTTGTCTAAAATAGGAAACGACCGACCAATTTGAAGAATGGCGGTGAATGATACTGCGTCTGCCACTGGCACAAGGAGGAGCTACAGAAACAAAACCAACCCCCGCGCCGCCAAAAATCCTTTGAAGCATATTTCTTAGATCAGACACAATCAAATCGCATTCGCTTGTCGAATCTCCAAAATAAGCTATTCTTACTTTTTTTCTTTTACCCTGTTTCAAATCAAGTAATTTTTCAACAAAGCCGCTCAGGAATTCAGTGCCATCGTATTTTTCAAGTTCTTCGGGCAATTTGGCTCTTTTAAAATTAAATTTAGCCTGAAAGGCCATACTACTGTCATTCAAAATACTGTCTGTTGAGATAGTATCAGATTCTAAGCTTTTAAGATCTTCCAAAAGCGCTGTTGAGTCGGCAACAAGGAGATTGCTCTTGTTTTTGACGCTGTATTCTGTCCAAAAATGGGGAGATTCAAAATTGTGCAGAATTGGGAAAAAGGGATATGCTGCTTCATAGGCAAACAGCAGAAGCAAAGAAAAAAAACAACAGAGAAAAGCTTTGAAAAAATATCCCTTCATTTGTTAAATTGAAATTAAAGCCTGCAAATATATTGAAAATAAAGTTAAGAAGCCTTATTTTGCACTTGCAAATCAAATCTTCATAAGATGCTACACTTTAAATTTATCCTGTCCCTCTTTATTTTTTCTTTCTGTTGTTCATTTGAAGCTCAAGCTCAAATAACACCAGCAAAGCCTGCAAAAACATGGCAATCAAATGGTTTGAGCACTGCACCTGCTGTCAAAACTCCCGATAATATTGACCTTGGCAATGCACAAAGAATTGAAACCATTGCAAAAATGGAAAAAGATGAAACAGAAACAAATGAGCTAGCCATTTCGGGCGATGGACGTTTATCAAAAATGGAAGATGCCGTATTGAACAGAATCAGAACATTAAAAGAATCTTTAAAATAATTGCCATGAAAGCATTTTATAAATTTAGCATTACCTTTATTTTAATTTTCATTGGCAACTGTCTGTATGCCCAAAGAGCAGACATAAAAAACTCAACAATTCCAAAAGCTGATTTGCCGAAACTTGAAAAAGTCATGGTTTTTGGCGACGATAAAGGTGTTACAAAAGCACCCGACCAAGAAAGTTTTGGTACGCATATTTCTGACACTGAAGCGGTTAACAGGTCTGTATCTGACGGAAAAATCTCTCGTTCTGAGAATATTATTATCGAAAGAGCCAAGCGTATGCCACAGGATCGATAATTATATTTCGACCCGATTTTTAATAAATGCTATCATAGTTGACAATACAAGATCTGCTGCTTGAAAATGAGGTACATGTGCACATTTTTCAGGCAATAAGACTTCTATGGAGGTAGCTTTTGGCGTTGCCTCCTTTATTTTTTCTACATGGATTGGACTTGCATATTCATCATCCAAACCCTGAATAAGCAGCAGGGGGCAGTTGATTTCAGAAATGAGTGAGCTGATATTCCAATTCCTAAAGTCATCAGAAAGCCAGGTATCTGCCCATGCACTAAAAATATCTTCAGTTTTACT
>JBILRK010000008.1:0-14465 GCA_044372705.1 Saprospira sp.
GGTAGAACTGCTCGAAGCAACAAATCCAGACAGTGCCATTGCTAAATTCATTGAAAAAAGAGGCGAGGGCATTCATCACATTGCATTTGAGGTGGATGATATCTATGCCGAAATGCAAAGGCTTAAAAATGAAGGCTTTCAAATTTTAAACGAGACGCCTAAAAAAGGAGCCGACAATAAATTGATCTGTTTTCTGCATCCCAAGGGTACAAACGGCGTACTGGTTGAACTTTGCCAGACTATAGTTTAGATTTCCTACCGAACCTTATCTTGAATGCCATTTTATTATTACCTCATTGCAGCAGCGGCCAGTCTTATCGCCGGAATTATTAATGCAATTGCGGGTAATGGTTCTTCTATAACATTGGCTGTCTTGATGCAGCTCATAGGACTGCCAGCAAAAGAAGCAAATGCAACCATAAGAATTGGTGTGCTATCAGGAACCTTAGGTGCTCTGCCTGCTTTTTTCAAAAAAGGTCATATCAGCCCTAAACGGGACAGTCTGCTCATTGTTTGTATGACAGCTGGGGCGCTAGTGGGTATCTTCACGGCCTTAAAAATTGATAATGATAGCTTTAAGGAGTTGTTCAAATATCTTTTTATTGTCATGCTCCTATTAGCACTTGTTGATACAAAAAGCTGGCTCAAGAAAACAGATGAACAGAAAAGACTTTCTGCATTTGTGATTGTGCCTTTGTATCTTTTGCTTGGATTTTATGGAGGTTTTGTCCAAATGGGTATAGGTGTATTTTTTCTTTTTGTCACTGTTTTGGGAGCAAGGTACAACATCATAGATGCTGCCGGGCTCAAAACGCTCTGTATATTTTTATATACTCCGGCTGCAATCCTCATATTTGCACTCAATGGACTTATTCATTGGGATTTTGCATTGGTAATGGCTGCAGGGGAAATGTTTGGGGGAATGATTGGTGCAAAAATCGCGACCGAAAAACCCTATGCAGCTGTTTTTGCGCACAGATTACTCATAGTCGTACTGCTTTTGGCAATTCTTAATGCATTTTTTAATCCCTTTGCTTAAAAACAAAATTTGCAATTATCATCGAATTGCTGTAAATTTGAAGAAATTAAGATTTGGCAGCATGTCTGCAAATCCTATATTTAATATATGAGGAACGAAAACCTGAATGCGGACAAAGAGTACTTATCGGAAGCTGAAAAGCAGCTCGAAAAAGCACTGCGTCCTCAATTACTCAATGATTTTACCGGGCAGGGTAAAATTGTCGATAATCTTAAAATATTTATTCAGGCCGCAAAAGGCCGAGACGAAGCATTGGATCATGTACTTTTGCACGGTCCTCCGGGTTTGGGCAAAACTACCTTGTCGCTTATTATTGCCAACGAACTGGGTTCTAACATCAAAATTACATCAGGTCCGGTTTTGGAAAAACCTGGCGATTTGGCCGGACTACTTACTAATCTGGGCAAGGGCGATGTACTTTTTATAGATGAAATTCATCGCTTAAATACGGTGGTTGAAGAATATCTCTACTCAGCCATGGAAGATTATCGAATCGATATTATGATCGATTCGGGTCCGAATGCGAGAACTATACAGATTGCACTCAATCCTTTTACTTTGGTGGGTGCCACCACCCGTAAGGGTATGCTCACAGCGCCTATGCGCGCACGCTTTGGCATCGATTGTCTTTTGGATTATTATGACAGAGCAACACTCATAAGAATTTTAAAACGCTCGGCAGAAATCCTGAATGTACCTATTACCGATGAGGGTGCTGTAGAAATTGCCCGCCGAAGCCGCGGTACACCCCGTATTGCCAATGCGCTGCTAAGGCGAATTCGCGATTTTGCCCAAATAAAAGGTAATGGCACGATCGATCTTAAAATATCAAAATATGGCCTCGACGCACTGAATGTGGACAGTGAAGGACTTGACGAGATGGACAATAAAATTTTGCGTTGTATCATTGAAAGTTTCAGTGGCGGCCCTGTTGGTCTAACAACCATCTCAACCGCTGTAGGTGAAGATGCAGGAACCATCGAGGATGTACACGAGCCCTACCTCATTCAGCAGGGCTACCTGAAGCGCACTCCAAGAGGAAGAGAGGCTACTTTGAAGGCTTATGAGCATTTGGGCGTCAGTCCAAAGGAGCAGAATGGGACCTTGTTTTAGAGAAGCAAAAAGAAAATATTTTAAGTCAGCATAGTCGATTAAACAAATGTTTAACTATCTGTTTTAATACACGGATATTATGGTAGAAATACATATAGACAGAGATCTTCGATACGGATCATTTCCTTCAGAAGACAGATTTCAAGTTAGACAGTTAGTGTGTTTTTTACGGAGTAAAATACCAGTATTTTGAGCATCATAATCCAGCCCCGATAGCCCGTGTTCTAGAAAATTTGTAAAACATATAGTAGTTAATTTTAAAAATAATATTGTATGTCAAATACTTATAAAACTAAAAATAAACTATAATGTCCAAACTTATTTTAGAGGAAACTACTGAAAAAATTATCAAATCATACTATAATGTTTACAACCATTTTGGATATGGTTTCAATGAAAAACTGTACAAAAATGCCCTTTTCGTTGAGTTGAGTACAAATGGGTTAAAAGTAGAACTTGAAAAGAGAATTACGGTTTTTTACAAAGGTGTTTTAGTTGGCGAATTTTATGCTGATTTAGTGGTGGAGGATTCTGTTATTCTTGAAATAAAAGCAGTTGAAAAATTGCTTAATTTTCACGAAATGCAAATTTTAAATTATTTAAAATCAACAAAATTTGAAGTGGGCTTACTTATGAACTTTGGTAAACCTGAGTTTAAGCGATCAATTTTTACTAATGACAAAAAGTCATTATAAAATATATTATAAACAACCAAAGACAAGCGTAAACACCTGCCTTAAATTGTATTGAAATTATCAAGTTTGACAATCAGCATGTTTTTTACGGAGTAAAATACCAGTATTTTGAGCATCAAAATCTGTGAAAATCGGTATTGTCGATTAAATCCGTGTTTAAAAAATCTATATCAAAACACTGATAGGGCAGAAGAAATACTGTTCCCGATTCAAATCGAGAAACACAGATCTTCGATACGGATTATTTCCTTCAGAAGACGGATTTCAAGTTAGACAGTTAGCATGTTTTTTATGGAGTAAAATACCAGTATTTTGAGCATCAAAATCTAGCCCCGTCCTCAGACGGGGTCGGTATTGTCGATTAAATCCGTGTTAAAAATCTATATCAAAACACTGATAGGGCAGAAGAAATACTGTTCCCGATTCAAATCGAGAAACACAGATCTTCGATACGGATCATTTCCTTCAGAAGACGGACTTCAAGTTAGACAGTTAGCATGTTTTTTATGGAGTAAAATACCAGTACTTTGAGCATCAAAATCTAGCCCCTATAGATATCGGGGTCGATATTGTCTATTTTATCCGTGATTAAATTTCTGTTTTAACACGCAGATTACCATTACCAATTATTTCCTTCAGAAGACGGACTTCGAATAAGACAATCAGTAAGTTCCATGTAAGAGACAAAGCCAAAAAAATTAGGCTACCTTTTTGAGGCAGCCTAATTTTTTATGTGCTTTAGTAAATACTATGCTTTTGTAATTTTTGCATTATCCTCTTTTGCCGATTTTCTATAAACCCACCAAAGAGCAAAACCCAGGAAGGCAAGAATAAGAACAGAACTAAAGAGTGCACACATCTGACCAAGTCTGTGTGAGCGAGGCTCGAATTTAAACTCAATCGTATGTTCGCCTGCAGGTATGCGCATACCGCGCAATAAATAGTTCACCTTGATAAAGGCAGATGAAACAGCCTTACCATCTATATAAACATTCCAGCCTTTGTGTGGCGGATAGTAAATCTCTGAAAAAACAGCAAAACGCTCGCTCGCAGTTTTTGATTTATAAGTGAGTTTCTCGGGATGATATGCACTTAGTGTAATATAATCACCTGCTGTTTTTGTATTTTGTAATCCTTTCAGGTAGGCTTCATTGCTTTTGCGGGTAAGCGCCGAAGATCTTGGTACTAATTTCGCCAAATATTCCAATTCTTCGTCAGCCGTGTTTACATATTCTATTGCATCGACAAGCCAGGCATTGCCAAGGGCTTCTGGATTATCCAGCGGTTGTTCAGGATTATTTAGAACATATTTTACATTTAGCATTCCAAGGATATGCAGATGATCTGGATTGATTTCTCTGCCACGTAGATAAAATTCTGAAAGTTCCTGAGCCAGGATTGGCTTAGCCGCATGATAACCACCTAAAATTTTATGGAAGTATGCCCCCTCTGAATTTTGGAAAGTGCCAGCCTCGCTTCCTCCTCTTAGGAGATCGAATACTCTATAATGTGGTGTTTTGTCCGCAAGTATCTTTTGGTCGGCAGCTGTTGCTGGTGGCGCATCATTGATTTTGCTTTTCTTTTCGAAGCTACCCTTATTGATGTAATAACTGTCAATCATCACCACATCGATCAAAGAAATGGCTGTTATGATTCCAATGAGCAGTAAGGGCTGTTTAAGTTTGTTGCTTGCGAAAGCCCAAAGAGCAGCAGCGCCTAAAGTTATAAATAAAAGCGACCTCAAAGCATCAGAGCGTAGGAGTTCGGCACGATCTATCTTGATGGCATTAAAAAACTCTGCCCATTGAGGTGCCTGCTTAGTCATTTGTATTAATCGCTCGTCCTTTGCACCAACCAGGTCGCCGGTATAACTATACATGAGCGCATAAAGTACAACTGCAGCAGAGATCCCAAAAGCAGTATAGAGGTAAGTCATTCGGCTGCTTTTAATTTTTAAGGCTGCAAAAAGACGTTCAATAACCAGACCTTTAGGCTTGTCTTCTAAAGTTTTTTCATTATTTTTTACAAATTCTGCCAATCCCAGCACCGCCAGAATTACTGCTATTGCCTCAACTCCGGCAAAGGACATGGTAACAGCCCTGAACTTATTGTACAAGGGGAAATAATCTACCATAAAATAGTTGAAGGCTTTGAAATTATCACCCCAGGCAAGCATGATGAAAAATCCACACACTAGCATGAGTCCCCATTTTACGGGGCCTTTTACCATTAGCAAACCAAGAATTGCAAGTAGAAATACAATAGCACCGAGATAAACCGTTCCACTGGTAAAAGGTTGAGCACCCCAGTATTTGGCAGTCATTTGGAAAAGCTCATTGGAGATGTTTTGTGCTTGTTCCGGACTAGCCCCGGCCAATAATTTCTTTATTGCTTCTGCTGAATGGCTATTGCCAAGTTGGATACCAGATTTTTCGGGGTCATCGGCAAAAAATTTCATATTATTGTTACTCCCCGTGCCACCACCGGCAAAGCGAGGAACAACCAAGGTAAAGGTTTCCATAATGCCATAACTCCAACCAAAGATATAATCCTTGTCGAGACCCTTATTTTTGGAAGTACTTGCCAGGCTAAGAATATCTTTTTTAAGATTGTTAGCTTTTTCGGGACCGATAGAAGCCGACATATAGTCCATGAATATTTTTTCGGTCTTTATGGCCTTTCCGACGATGCCATAGCTATTTAAGCTTTTTATATCATCTACAGTAATACCTTTTGCTACCAAGGCTTTAACATCATCTTCTTCTAATACAAACTGCTTTAGTTCTGATCCTCCGCGGATGGTTTCGGCAGAATATTCATAAGTTGTCCAAAGTTGTCCTAAATTGGCAAGAATACCAAAAGTTGCAGCTAAGGCAAGCGCTGCAGAGGCTTTTATAAAACTGAGAATTTTTTTATTCAGTATGTCATTCACAAAAAACGCAGCAGCCAAAAATCCCATCATGAGAAAGGTGTAATAAGCTATCTGCACATGGCTCGCACCAATTTGGCCTGCAATACAGAAAGCAGCGATGGCCGAACCTAGGATGATTTTGCCGCGATAAGCAGTGATGGTAGCTGCTAAAATTGGTATCATATACACCATAGCATGAATCTTTGTAGAGTGTCCGGCCTGGAAAAGGTCCATATTATTGGCCATAAAGCCAAAAGAAAGCCCACCCAGCGCCGATATCCACTTGTCTGTCCCCATTGCCAAAAATCCCAGATAAGCCAAAATCATCATGAAAAATAACATGGTGTGCGGCGCATTGATTGGCTGTCCAAAGAGGAAAACATAGGAGACGGTGGTAAAGACTTTGTTGGCGGTATAGTTGCCATATAATAAATAAGTCGGCATACCAATGAAGGCCTGATCTGTCCAGTTTATATGTTTATTTTCTTTTTCAATATACTGATAAATTTGGGTTGACATTCCACGAGCCTGCACATTATCATGCTCGGTAAGTGACAAACCATCGAAAGCAACCGGGCTGAAAAAAATTAGTGCAGCAATCAGCAATGCAAAGTAAATGGCAACATGCGGGAGCAACTTTTCAAATTTCATAGCTATTTGATTATTAGTATTTTATTTGATTGATTCTTGATGATAAGGCTATAAGTTATTCATTCAGTATTTAATAAAAGCGCAGAAGCTTTTTGTAATTAAAAACAAGGAATGTTAAAGGCTAGCAAAGTTAAGCTTTTGGCTGTTAAATTTTTTTAAATATTTTTTACCTAGTATCAAATTTTACTGTCAGTTTTATATGTGCCGTTTTTGAACATTTTACGTCTCGAGGTGAAAATATTATATTTCAAAATGCAATATATGGCTCTAAAACCATCTTTCCAATTGATTTTTTTTCCTTCGGCATAAGTTCTGCCATAATATGAAATGCCAACTTCATAAATTCTTACTTCCGGAACCCTGGCTATTTTTGCAGTTACCTCCGGTTCAAATCCAAAGCGTTTTTCTTTAAGGATTATTTGCTGAATCATACTGGTTCTGAATAGCTTATAGCAGGTTTCCATGTCAGTAAGGTTAATATTCGAAAACAAGTTAGACAAGAAAGTTAAAAACTTATTGCCAATACTATGAAAGAAAAATAACCTGCGGTTTGGGTTCCCACCCATAAAACGCGAACCGTAAACAACATCGGCATGGCCATTTATTACTGGCTTTAACAAAAGCATATATTCTTCCGGGTCGTACTCTAGGTCGGCATCCTGAATAATCAGAAACTCTCCGCTTGCATGTTCTATTCCGGTATGCAGTGCAGCACCTTTACCCTTATTCACCTCATGTTTGAGGTAGTTTATATTGAGTTCAGGATGTTTGTTAATATAGTTATAGATGGCTTCTTCCGTATTGTCTTTGGAACAATCATTTACAATGATAAGCTCTTTTTCTATACCAAATGGCAGGGCCGCTTTCCTTACTTTATCCAGAATTAAATGCACTGTTCTCCCTTCATTATAAGCAGGTATGACAATAGACAATTTATGTATAATTGAATTTTCTTCCATCAGAAATATTTTTCGGAAAGCCTTTTTTTAGCTTATTTTTGTCCTTGGACTGTAAAATTAGATGTGCTTATTTTGTTTGCGACAAGCGCATTTTGCTTCAAAATTATAAAAAAAATTGCAAAATTGGCTTTTTTAATCTCTTATGCTGATTTGAAGCGCGCAGAATCACAAGTTTTTGACATTTTCAAGTTTTTTCTATATACTTTTTTAAGAAATCCAAATGATGGAATATTACAATAGAGGTGATGCCACTTCAAACTTTAAAGATGTAGAAAGATTGATAAATTCCAATCCTAGTACTGAATTCATTGAAATTAGTACATTTTTTTTCCTTCAGCGAATTAGTGCTGATATTGGTAATTTAAAAAATTTAAGTCAACTAATAATTAGTTCCTGTCCAAAGTTGGAGGAACTTCCCCCTGAATTGACTCAAATAAAATCACTTAGATCGCTCAGTGTTAAATATTCACAGCATAAAAATCTACTCCCCGGTCTTTCCACATTGGTCCAACTTAGAAAATTGTCATTAAAGGGACAACACTATTCGCAAAAAACAAATTGGAAATTGCTGGAGTCTCTAAGAGGTATAGAATCGCTTGAATTGAGTAATAGCCTCATTGCTTTGAAGGGCAATCTTCCCAAAGAAATATTCAGTTTAGAGAAACTTCAATTCCTTTATCTGGATAATAACCGTCTAAATAAACTGCCATTTGAAATTGGCAGGCTTAAGGAACTGTTGATGTTAGATCTGGGCTATAATGTTTTTAGTGATTTTCCTGATGAGTTGTTATTGCTACCCAAACTTGAAACGTTGATTATTAATGCCGAAGCAATTGACTGTGTACCCTTCGAACTTTTTGAACTTCCCGCATTGAGGGAGTTAAAAATTACGGGCAGAAATGCCAAAAAATATTCAAAACTTACCCATGTAGAAAGATTTTTTTATACTTCAAAAAGAAAGAAATTCGATCGCGGTTTTATCAATCTGGTCTTAACTGTGCTTAAGTATCCGAATTTATTAGAAGAATTGGAGCTTAGTGAACTTATGCTGCTTTTGAATTGTGAGATTGAGCCAATTGTATTTAAAAGTCTCGAAAAACTTGAATCCATTTTACAAAATGCCTACTCACCATTGAGTTCAGCATCAGTACTACTTATAGGCGGTAAGACATTCGAAAATAAAGGCATTTTGAAATCTAAACTCGAACATTTAGGGATAAAAACAAGTTCAAAATTTACCTCAAAAGTAACTCATGTACTGCTAACAACTGCTATGAAAGTGTCGGACTTCAATGTTAACAATAAAGTAGTTTTCATGACAGAAAATATGTTAATGAAAGAGATTTATGATAGTGAAGTGGATATACTTTCGGTCGAAACTGCGGATTACGTACATAATCTTGATAAAGTTCGTCAATTGCTAAATTCGGAGGATGTTAACAACAACCTGATTGCAATTAACCTCTTAACTAATACAAATTTAATAGAGGATCTTTTGACAGATCTACTCTTTCTCTATAAGAAATCGGGCAGTCAGCTTATTAGAAAAGCTTGTTTAGATCTATTAAAGAAACAGGGCAAATTGGATTTTGCGATTGATTTAAAAAAGAGAATGCCACTTTTTTCAGTCGTCAAAGAAAGCACTCTCAGCAAAAGTTTACTGTTCTATAGTTCAAAATATAAACTCGATATGTCAAGGTTGCTCAAAATGATCTTTGATAAAACTAAGATGGGAAAAAATTTCGCCCTGATGCATTTTGATAGCAAAGAAAAAATAGAATTTTTCGAAAAGATGATTGACGGAGGGCATTTAAATCTTTCGAGAATCGATTTGGAAAAACTGCCCGAAGATTTTGGTATTTTTTCTGATAAAGTTGAGACCCTTGACCTAAGTCTCAACAATTTTATTGAATTCCCAATCGAGGGGCTTTTAAAATTAAAAAAACTGACCGGTTTAAAATTTATTAATGCCAATATCTGGCATTACCCTGATGAAATTGCCGAGTTGAGTCAACTGGATGTAATCTTCTTGCCGGTCGGCTTTGCACAAATTGCTTCATCTGAGCTCAAGTCGATTTTAAAAAAACGAGGAGTAATAATAATTCCTGCTATGATTTAAGCAGTTTTTTAATTGTATCGAAAAAGAGTGCAATTCCGAAAAATATCATCACCAATATTTTCAAAGCAATCAAACCGAAATTCATGCCCAGATTCTCCCAGCCTAATCTGTAAAAAGCAAAAGTAAGCACAAAGAGCGGTAGGAGCGACAAAACAATTTTTCCCAATGGCAAAGCAGGAAATTTCATCCAAAAATCATTGATAATCCAGGCTATAAATGCCATGAGTGCATAGGAAAAGAGGGTTGTATAGGCGGCAGCTTCATAGCCGTAATCTTTCACGAAGATTATATTCAGGATTATATTGACGATGGCACCGCTCAAAAAAATTACTGTTACAAATAAATTTGTTTTTTTGTAATTGTAAATCCTAGTGTATAGCATTGCTAATCCATATAATATATTACCGAGTATAATAATAGGAACTATTCTGAGCGCTTCTCTGAAACTTGCTTTCGCAGAGAGTAAGGTTCCCAGATCTACAGAAAAAAGAATCAGAAAAAGTCCGGCAAGGAGTGTAAGCTTATGAATGCTGAAAGATTGAGTAGCGACATCCTCATATTTTTTTTCATCCATCATCTTTGTGTATTGAACAAGAGAGGCATTGTGCAGGGCGGTTATCAGGCCGAACATCAGGAGGCTTATTTTATAGGCAAAGCTATATAGACCAGCCTTTTCAGGGCCCAGTTCAACATTGATATACCATTGATCGAAAGAGGATAATATTTGCCCTCCGAGTGCATAGGGAACAAGGGGGAGTGAATAGACAGCGGCATATTTTATATAAGCCCATTTCATATTTCTGAAATCGAAATAGTTTCTGAGTAGATAAAAAAGATAAAGGGCCAAAACTGCATTGACAAAGAACTCGCCTACAATTTTTCCCATATAGAGTGAACCTCCGCTTTGTTTCAAATAAATAATACAGCCTACAGCCGCTGCAAATTTTAAGTATTGATTCAATACTTGCATGATTGTAAGCTCTCTACTATTATTTTCTGCGATTCTTACAAATAGATAGACATACCACATGATACTTGTGTAGGAATAAAACATCAGCCAGTCAACAAGCACCGGGCTAAGATTTAAGAACTGCCCAACTTGAATGCGAAAAAGATAAATGATTAGAGCCGATGCAGTATATAAAACTGTAACAGCTGTAAAAACAGTACTCAAAAAAGCCTTTTTATCGGCATTCGGCTCCAGAAAATACCTCGTTATGGACCATTCCAAATTCAGCGAAAAGATTACCGATGCAATAAGTGTATAGCTTAGATAAACATTTACGATACCATATTCCTCGGGGCTGAGAAAATAAGTCATTACCGGCAGCGAAATGATGCCAAGTCCCTGAATAAGTATAGTTCCTAAAAAGTATACACTGGCATGTTTAAAGCTGTTGAAGAAGGAAAAGTTTTTCAGCTTAGCCAGTATCGACGAATTTTTTAAGGACATATTAGTTTTCCTTGTTATTGATAGGTTTCGATTCTTTCAGTATCTCATCGAGAAGTTTGCGACTGCTATCTTCCAATGTCAATAATTGCGCCGCATCAATTTCGGTTAAATGAACAATTTCGAGCAGACAGTTTATGCGAGCTTCAGTTGTAAAAAATTTATTGATGACAATAACTTTCTGGTTCTTTACTAAACAATAGCCCGACTGGAAATGACCCTTTTCATATCTCAGTTTATACTGCAACTGTTTAAATAGCTCTTCCAGCTTTTTTAGCGTATTTTCATTTAATTTCATTTTATCGAAACTTTAGCTGCAAAGATAAAAAAATAGGATGTAAAACAAAACGGCCTGCAAAGAGCTTGCAGACCGTTTCGGGTTTATTGTAATCAGAGTGCGTTTATTTTTTGATTATTTTTGCACTATGCAGCATAGCGCTGTTCATATGTTTGGCTCTGATGATATAAGAACCGGAAATAAGATTGCTCATATCAGTTCTCAAATTATTATTGCCTATACTGGCAGAGAGAATTTTTGTACTGACAACACGACCCAAGACATCTAAAATCTCAATTTGTATATTTTCTTCTCTTTCTGAATTGAAAGTATAGAAAACTTCATCCAATACAGGATTAGGGAAGAAACTGTAACCTTTGCCGTTGCCATTTCTTTCTAGCACAACAATATTTGAAAGCTCAGTACTGCCGTCATTATTGACCAGATTTAGGCGGTAATAATTCAATCCAATAAATGGACTGCTATCGATAAACTGATAAATTTTAGTTTCGGCACTATTACCCGAAGCTGTTACTTCTCCGATTGTCTGGAAGTTGATTCCATCTTTGCTACGCTGAATTTCAAAACGGTTAGTATTTTGCTCGCTTGCAGTTGCCCAGTCAAGCACATTGGCAGTTCCCTGTTCAGTTCCTGTAAAGTAAAGCCATTCGACAGGTAACAGCGCACTTGGAATGAGCACAACAGCCCCTGTTCCACCAGAGAAATTCGTTACGCCGCCCATTGTTGACCAGTTGATGCCATTGAAGGTAGTGCCTGAACCTGTTGAAGACAACTGCAAGAAGGTAGGATCGTCATCATAATCTGGTGCTGTGTAGGCACTGTTTTGATTTTTGAACCAGAACCAACCGTCAGGATTAGGATATTTATAAGCATAACCGCAGGCTGCATAGGTTGTCATCCAGGTATTGGCCGCATTGATAACAGCAGTTCGTTCAGCTGGTTGGAAATAATACCTTACATTGTAAGTTCCTGAAAGTGAACCTGTATGCTGTACATTCCAGTTGCGTTCCATTTCAAACTGTGCCTCGCCTGGAGTATTACCAAAGGCGCAATTGGCAGGATTTCCAGGATCGAGATAGTAAGTTCCATTATCTCTAATCGTAGCGGTTACAGTACCTGCAGATGCCAAATTACCTTGTAGCGATAAGATAATATCATTGCCTACATAGAAATGATGCCATCCTGCATTATCGGTACAATAAGTTGAGGTGCTTGTGCCATTTGCTGCGTAGATATAGCTTCTCGAATTGACAGTTGCAGTAGCATCACTTGTCGTATTGCAGGTCCCCTGACGACGAGCATATACCGTTGTACTTGCCGTTGTAACCGTAACGGGAACAGTGCTGCCAGTGCCTAACAAAGTACCTGTACCATTAGGGCCAGAATACCAATTTATTGTTGACCCTGAACCAGCAGTACCGCCAGCAGCTGTAATGTTTACAGTTGTGTTCGGGCAGGTGATAGTCGGCGCAGAAAGTGTCGGCGCAGTTGAGTTTGTTAAAGCCGTAATTGTTGCCGTTGAAGTTGTAGTACAACTGTTTCCATCGGTAATAGTGACCGTGTAGGCACCTGGAGACAATCCTGTTATATTGGAAGTTGTACGTCCATTACTCCAAAGATAGCTATAACTGAGTGTTCCCCCTGATAGTGAAGTAGATACAGTGCCAGTTGTAGAACTTGGACAAGCTGCAGCACTTGGCGTAGTTGTCAGGGTTATAGCAGATGGTTGTGTAATGCTGACCGATCTTGTGGATGTACATCCATTCTCGTCAGTAGCAGTTACAGTGGATGTTCCGCCAGGCAGCGTTGTTACGCTTGGACCTGTAGCACCATTACTCCATGTGTAGCTAATGACACCTGTACCTCCGGTTGCCTCAACTATGGCTCTACCATTATTTGCTCCGTTACATGAAATATTTGTTGTTGAAAGCAGATTGACATTTACGGTACCAGGTGTAGTTATATTAAAACAGACGCTATTGCTACAGCTTGAGGCATCGGTAACAGTTACGCAGTAACTACCTGGAGCAAGTCCATTTCTGAAATTGGTTGTATTTCCTCCCGAACTCCATTGGTAGGTATAAGGTGCAACTCCACCAATAGTGGAAACTCTTGCTGTTCCATTATTCTGACCGCATAAGGCCTGTGTGCTCGATTGTAAAAAGATATTTGGAGCAGTAGCTGCTGTGAATAAGAAAGAACCAACTGTGGCAGTACAACCCGAAACGGTATTTGTTGCGGTAACATTATAAGTACCCTGTACCAACCCACTTATTGTTGAGGCTGTTGTAGCAAAACTACTTCCGCCGTTAGACCAAACAAAATTGAATGGGCCCGATGCTCCACTTGCGGTAATAGAACCATTATTGTTGCAAGTTGGAGAAACATTTGAAACGTTGATTACCGGTAATGCATTAACGGTAACAGGGAAGCTAAAGGTTCTTGGACAACCATATCTGGTTATTCCTCCGACGATTGATCTGGAATAGACCGTAGCAAAATATGTTGTCGTATTGCCCGGCGCAACCGTAATACTATTTGGAGCTGAAGCATTTATATTTGTGGTTGGCGACCAAACAATTGAATCTCCGATAAGTAAATTGTTTAGACTTAGTGTTGTTGATCTTCCGGCACATATTGAAGCTGCGCCCGAACCGCTAGGATTAGAAGTTTGCACAACTGACAAATAAACTGTTTTATTTACTGGCCCACAACAATCGGTTGTTAATGTCAGGACAATTGTGTAAAAGCCTGCATTATTGAACTGTGTTGAAGGTACCTGCTGTACATTGCCGGGATTTGCAATAGCTCCGTTGAAATTCCAGGCATAAGAAACACCTGGATACAAACTCTGGAAGGATGCAAATTCACCTTGGCAAAGTTGGAAAGTATCCGTATTTAAAAGATTTGCATTGCTATTGATAACTGGAACAGTCGATCCTGCAAAAGCAATATTGTGAAAACCTCTGTAAGTATTAGCTCCCTGAGTTAAAGTATAACGTCCTATTTGACTGTATTGAGTTGGTGCAGGAGTCGCCGAAGCAGCCGCTGTAGCCGGAGTCGCAAAGTTAGTCAGAGCATCAAAAGCCCAAGCTGCAGAAACAGCTGAAGTAAAAGACACATTCGTGTTTGTACAGCTTACATTGGTAACTGTGATTGTTGTTTGACCGGGAAGGTTGAATGCATTGTCATTTAAAACCAAAGCAGTGCCGCTTTGAAGGTGTACTGCA
>JBILRK010000321.1:0-3871 GCA_044372705.1 Saprospira sp.
CGAGGTTGTAAATTAGAAAGCGTTAAAAGGTTTTTAATTAAAAAACTTTAAAAACATTCAATATCAATGCTTAATAACTTTAAATGTCGCTCTTTTTCCGGCAGATTCAACTTCGAGCAGATAAAATCCTGCTTGGATTTGTCTTAAGTCCAGCTCATGATTATTGATAAAATCAACTTCTTTTTGAAGACAAATCTGTCCTAAAGTATTGTATAAACTCAAGCGGCAAGAACCATTGATTTCATTAGATTTGATCTGTAAGTTATCACTTACCGGATTTGGAAAGATGCTGATATCTGTAAACATAGTTTCAGTCACAGCGGTTAAATCCGGTCTAACAACCCCAAGGGCTTTCCAGAGGTTGATACGTCCATGTCCTACCATATTATTAGGAAAGACATCCTGAGTAGTTCCGCCACAGGTATCGTTTCTGTAGGTATAAATGGTATCGGCTGTCATCTCAAGAATTGTCTCAAGCGAATCGACATTTCCGGCAAGCTGTGGTGCTGCTGAAATAAGCAGCGCTACTGCTCCCGCTACATGTGGCCCTGCCATACTGGTTCCCGAATAATTGGCATAGCCTCCGCCGGGAACGCATGAACGCACATCAACACCTGGAGCACTAACATTTGGTTTCATGCGCATACTACTGTCAACACTCACCGAACCGCGACTACTAAAATTTGCAAGCGTATCATTAAAATTACTTGCTCCAACGCTAAAGCTAGCTTCATAAATTGCAGCCGGATTCATCACTGTATTACAGCCGCCCCAGCCGTCATTTCCAGCCGAAACAGCTATAAAAGTTCCGGCGTTTTTAAGGTTCTCTACTGCAATCTGCATAGCAGCAAAATTGCCCGGGTTACAGCCCTCGGCAGGAGGGCAGCCCCATGAATTGGCAATAACATGCGGCGCTTTTGTGGGATCGGGATTGAGATTATTAGTATCAGTTGGTGCTAAAAACCACTCGAAGCATTCAATATAAGTTGCTGGAGTTCCCCAGCCATTTTCCATGTTGCGGCAGCCAATCCATTTTGCAGCAGGTGCTACACCAATTTGATTGCCAGTTCCATCATCGCCAACCATTGTACCCATCGTGTGCGTACCGTGAGAACCATCATCGCAGGGAACTTTGGAATCGAATCCGCAGGAATTGAAAGTATCGGAGCTTATTTGTCCGTGTATTGCATCGTGCCAACTATAATTGTGGTTGTTGGCAGCTCCATTATATTTACCATTGATAGCAGGGTGTGTCCAATCGTATCCTGTATCCTGTCCACCTATAATTACGCCCGAACCTATAATAGAAAGGTTCCACAAATCAGTCGCTCTGATGCGGCTTATCCCCCACTCTATGGAAGTTGGACTTTTGAGTCTTTCGGCAGATAAAATGTTTTTATCTTCTTTTGGTAATGGATTGTAAATTTTTGGATTGCCTGTAATAATGGCTACTTCATCGCGTTTGGCAAGCGTTTCTATGAGGTTAAAACTTCCTTTTACTAAAATGCCATTGACTATAAAAAAGGAGCGAAACTCAACTCCTTGATTGGACAGGTAGCGAAGCATCTCACCTTGTGTTTCCGCTGCTTTCTGTTTTAAAAGATCGAATACATAATTGGCTTTTTCCTCTTTTGTATTTAAAAACTTAGCATCTGTTGTCTTTGCCTGATCTTTTAAGATGACAAAAAAGTCGATGTTCTGATTATTTGCATCCTGCCATAGTTCGCTGTCGATTTTATCCTGCCAGTTCTGTGCCTGAAGGTTAAATATGGAAAGAAAGAGGATGATTGCTGTGATGTATTTTTTCATGATGTTGATATTGATATATTGTACAACAAAGAAAAGGAAAAAATGATGAAATTTAACCACAAAGTTCACAAAGTTGTACACAGAGGAAAACAGAGGACGGACTTTTCGATTCTTTTTTTCTTGAGCAGAGCGTTTCGCAAAAAATTAGCTTGCTTATTTTTGACAGGCCCGTAAATTTTACAACAGTGATATAAGATAGAAAAAACTATCGTATTTGAAAATGTTTTAAAACACGGATTTAATAGACAATACAGATTAACACGGATTTTGATGCTCAAAATACTGTTATTTTACTTTGTAAAAAACTAAGGGATTGACACATTAGAAAACTGCTTCAAAATAACGCGCCGCAGGCAGCGCATCCCAATGTCCAAAGCACCAGCGTATGGAAGCAGCATCGGCTGGCAATGATTTTGTTTGAATTCGGTATAAATGGTTGTAATAGAACAGGAACCACATTTTAAATTCAATTTTTCCGTAGAGACACAGGGCCCTGTGTCTCTACTACGGAAAAATTGAATATTAAAATCAAATATAAAAATGTCATAATTATCAAACAATCATTCCTGTACCCCAACCGCCCTCTTAAACACCTCCAAACATCTGTCCCTAGCAAATTTATGATCTACAATTGGCATTGGATAGGCACTTGTCCCAAATTCCTTTACCCATTTACGGATGTAAACCCCGTCTTTGTCAAATTTTTCGGCCTGTGATTCAGGATTAAAAATGCGAAAATAAGGCGCTGCATCGGTACCGCAGCCTGCTGCCCATTGCCAGCCACCATTGTTACTCGCCAAATCGAAATCGAGCAATTTTTGGGCAAAATAAGCCTCACCCCAGCGCCAATCTATCAATAGGTGTTTGACCAAAAAACTAGCCACAACCATTCTCACCCGATTGTGCATAAAACCCGTGGCATTTAGCTCACGCATGCCCGCATCCACAAGTGGGTAACCCGTCTTACCCTCACACCAGGCTTTAAATTCGGTTTCATTGTTACGCCATTCAATCAAATCGTATTGAGCACGGAATGCCTTTTTCTCCACTTTAGGAAAATTAGTCAAAATCTGACTGTAAAAATCCCGCCAGATGAGTTCATTCAAAAAGGTCTCATTGAGTGGCATAGCCTTGCGCGCTTTCTCCCTAATACTAATGGTTCCGAAGCGAAAATGAATGCCTAATTTTGAAGTGCCTGCAACTGAGGGAAAATTTCTATTTTTATCATAATTGCGAATGATACCCTGCGCAACTTCCTTTGATGGAATTGGAATGTTAGATTCTTCAAAACCCATTTCATTTAGCGTTGGAATTGGTAAAGCATCAGTCTGATAAAAATTATCAAAATACTTTTCTGTGGGATAAGATTTAAGGTAAAAAAGCTCCCCTCCCATTGTTCTGCTTTGCAGCAATTCTTTCCAGCGACGTGAATAAGGTGTAAAGACCGTGTAGGGCAGATTATCCTTTTTCACCACTTCCAATTGCTCAAAAATTACCTGATCTTTGTAATGATGAAAATTTACGCCATTATTTTGTAGCAATTTCGATATCTTTTCATCGCGAGCCATTGCATAAGACTCATAATCTCGATTGGTATAAACATCCGTAATTTGATATTCATCTAGTAATTCATTCCAAATCGTTTCAGGGTCACCATATTTTATTATGAGACTACTCCCAAATTGCTTTAATTGATTTGAGAGGATTCTAATTTGTTGATGAATAAAACTAACCCGCGCGTCTTTTCTGTCTTCGAGTTTGTCTAAGATGTTTTTATCGAATATAAATAGAGGTAAAACTTTCAAACAAGATTTGAGTGCATGATACAATCCTGCATTATCCTCTAGCCTGAGGTCCCTTCTGAACCAAAATATATTAAGCATTATAAATTAAATTTAGAATATAAATGATTTTGATACTACAAATAAGATAACAGCAGTAGTAATCAATTGTTTTAATCTATTTTATTTCAATTTGACAAAATTTTAATTCATTAAATACATTGTTTTTAATAACATCTTCGTGTGATTTTGCACATAATTATTGCATTAAAATATTGAAA
>JBILRK010000322.1:0-3869 GCA_044372705.1 Saprospira sp.
TTCTAAGCAAGACACATTCCGCCACATAGATATCCATCATAATATCGGCAATATTCATCACGATTTCCTGCTCATTTTTCAAGTCAATCGCTCCGTCCATTTGAAATTTTGCAGCAGCACCGGCAACCATCAGACCAATTTTCTTCATGTTTTTCACAGCATCAATTTCTGCTCCCCAGCTGCCATCAGTTTTGTCATTGCTTGGCATTGCAGCTAATTCTTTTTGTACCGCCCAGGCCGGACCAACGAGGTCGATTTCGCCTTTCATTGCGCGACGCATCGTCATGGAAAAGGCCAGGAGACGGTTAATTTCGTTGGTACCTTCAAAGATTCTGTTGATGCGTGCATCGCGATAAGCGCGGGCAGCTGCAAATTCTTCCGAAAATCCATTTCCACCATGTATTTGCACTGTCTCGTCCACTACATAGTCGAGCATTTCTGAACCGATTACCTTGAGCATAGCACATTCAACAGCATATTCTTCTGCTGCTTCCAATTTAGCTTCTGCATAGCTCGAGCCTGCATCATACATAGCAGTTGCCTTACGTTGCAACAACCATGAAGTGCGGTACAATGCAGATTCTGTAGCAAAAATTTGTATTGCCTGCTCGGCCAGTTTATATTGAATGGCACCAAAGCTAGAGATTGGCACATTGAACTGCTGACGCTCATTGGCGTATTTGATAGCTGTATTGGCATTCCATTTAGCACCGCCAAGGGCCATCACGCCTAGTTTGAAACGACCAATATTGAGTACGTTGAAAGCCACCAAATGTCCTTTCCCGATTTCGCCAAGTATATTTTCAACAGGCACCTTTACGTTTTCGAAGAAAACCTGACGGGTAGATGAGCCTTTGATACCCATTTTGTCTTCCTCGGCGCCAAGGCTTAATCCTTCGCGGTCTCTTTCAACCAAAAATGCGGTAAACTTGTCGCCATCCACCTTGGCAAAAACAATAAATACATCGGCAAAGCCGGCATTAGTAATCCACATTTTCTGACCACTGATCAGATAATGTTTGCCATCCTCACTCAAAATAGCCTTAGTTTTTGCGGCAAGTGCATCAGAACCTGATCCGGGTTCGGTGAGACAGTATGAAACCACAATCTGCCCTGAACAAAGCCCTGGCAGGTATTTTTTCTTTTGCTCTTCGTTACCAAAATAGAAAATTGGCAACATACCAATTCCTGTGTGCGCAGCTACCGAAACAGAAAAAGCACCCGAGCGACCAATTTCTTCAGTGATGATGGTATTGGTATTCGTTTCGAGTGGCATTCCGCCATATTCTTCTGGAATATGAGAGCTCAAAAGGCCCTGTTCTCCAGCGATGCCTAGTAGTTTTTTGGAAATATTATCTTCCTGTTTTTCAATTTTTTTGTAGTTGGGATAAATATGTACCTCGCAGAAATCGCGTACCATTTGACGGATCATCTGCTGCTCCTCATTTACCTCCTCGGGTATAAAGGTGTTTTGCGGTTCTGTATCGCTAATGAGGAACTCCGCTCCCTTTAGCACAGTAACTTTATTTTCTGTTGTTTCTGCCATGATTTTTGAATGTGATTTAATGGTGATATTATATTACAAAAACTATTTTAGCACTATTTTGTGATTTAAAGTTTATTTTTTTGCTCTAAACGCGAAGGAAGAGATAGCGCCTGGGCACTATCTCTTCCTTCTGTAAATTTTAAATCTTATAAAACCCTTTTGGTATTTGTTAAACAAAAATAGTATTTAATTTGATAAATTTCAAATGATGCTGGTAATTTTTTGGCTATGTACAAGTAAAAATTTTACCGCGGATAGGACTTTGCATAAAATAGAATTTACCCTCTCAAAAGCAATTTAACGAAATTAGCTTTCATACCAAATTAAAACAAATACAAATATCGCTTTGTTAAAAATTATTCATTCACATGCCTTAACTTTGCGTAGAAATTTCAAAAACAAAAACTGATGAACGGTAAAAGGGTTGTTGTTGGCCTGTCGGGCGGTGTAGATTCGAGTGTTTCGGCCTATTTGCTGCTGGAGCAAGGCTATGAGGTGATAGGACTTTTTATGCGCAATTGGCACGATGATACAGTGATTCTGGACAATGAATGTCCCTGGATCGAAGACAGCAACGATGCCCTGCTTGTGGCACAGGCATTGGGCATTCCTTTTCAGGTGGTGGATTTAAGCGAAGCCTACAAAAGTAGAATTGTGGACTATATGTTTGCCGAATATGAGCGTGGCCGTACGCCTAATCCAGATGTACTCTGCAATCGCGAAATAAAATTCGATATTTTCCTCAAAACAGCATTGGAACTTGGTGCCGACTATGTCGCAACCGGTCATTATTGCCAAAAAGGAATTACACATAAAGACGGCAAAGAGGTCTATCAATTGCTGGCAGGTGCAGACAAAAGCAAGGACCAGAGCTATTTTCTTTGTCAGCTCACACAGGAGCAGCTGAGCCATGCCCTCTTCCCCATCGGTCATCTGCAAAAGGCCGAGGTACGTCGCATTGCGAAGGAACAGGGTCTAGTTACAGCTGAGAAAAAAGACTCACAGGGTCTCTGTTTTGTAGGCAAAATCAAATTACCCATTTTCCTTCAACAGCAGCTTTCGCCTAAAATAGGTCAGGTAATAGAGATTGCTGATGATGCCAAATTATATGCAGACCGCGAAGCTGAGTTAGCTGCATGTGACGACAATGAAGCAAAAATGAAACTGCATTGCCAGGCATTCAAGCATAGCGCCAAGGATGGAAAATATATAGGCGAACACGAAGGCGCGCATTATTTTACAATCGGACAGCGCAAAGGTCTAAACATAGGAGGAAAAAAGGAGCCGCTTTTTGTAATTGAAACAGATACAACAGAAAACATTGTTTATGTCGGTCAGGGTGAAACACATCCGGGACTGAACCGCAAAGGGCTATTTATTCCCAGAGCCGATGTTCATTGGATAAGAACTGACCTTGCATTAGAAACTGGCGATAGTCGAGCATATATGTCTCGTATTCGTTACAGGCAACCTTTAACCAAGGTTACAATGCAGATGCGGAGTGAAGGACTTTATCTTATTTTTGATGAACTGCAACGTGGCGTAACGCCGGGTCAATTTGCCGCCTGGTACGAGGGGGAGGAATTGATTGGGTCGGGAGTGATTGGATAAATCTAAGATGTGAGATTATAGATGTGTGTTGTGAGATGTGTGTGGTCAGATATCAGATTTTAGAATAATTGTATTGTAATTCAACCTTTTAACCTCATCCTTTAGATTTTTAAAATACAATTTCAACTGGCAGCGGATGGCTCCTGCTGTCTGTAATGCCTTAAAGTAGATGGCGCCACACCAAAGTGCGCAGGTATTTCAATGTCGGGATTCAGAATTTTGGCGGCAATTTTTATGATGGCCATGTGATGAATGGCATGTTCAATATTAAAAGCCAATTCCCTGTAAAGTGAACTATCAATATAACTAATTTCAGTTGCGGCTTCCTTACTGTGACAAAATGAAAGCTGAAGTTTTTTATCACTGGGCTCTGTTTCTAACCAATTTATAATATCAGTTAAAGCCTCTTCTGCAGCTTTGCTGCTTTCCTCGAGCAACATCTGTCGCTGTCTTTTGTCATAACAAACTGAGGCATCAGACAATTGTTCCATCAGGCATTGATAAAACTCAATTATATGTCTGCAATGCTGACCAATGCTGGCATTAAAGAAAAGCTCGCTTTTCTCTGAATAGGTTTTGCAATCGATTTGCTGCAAAAAACTATCAAGGTCATGCAAGACCTGTAAATTCGATTCGATGAGATTCATAATGGCTTGGTTTCAAATGTAAATTTCCGAATTTTTCTTCAATTAAAATAAAGATTTCATGCACT
>JBILRK010000323.1:0-3856 GCA_044372705.1 Saprospira sp.
TGCCTGTACAAATGGTGGGGCTAGGAAATTAGGTCAAATCTTCAGATATATCCCAAGCCCCTTCGAAGGTGGCGAAAAAGAAAAAGAAGCGGCCTATTACCCAAGATTAGAACTTTTTGCAGAGCCCAATAATTCGGAATTGCTTAGATATGCTGATAATCTTACCGTGGGGCCCTGGGGAGATGTAGTTTTTTGCGAAGACAATAAAAAACCTAAAATTATGGGCATAACGCCCAGCGGTCAGTTTTATCCAATAGCAGAAAACATTGGTCATGCTTCTGAGTTTGCAGGAGTTTGCTTTTCTCCATCAGGCAAAACACTTTTTGTAAATATTCAGGAAGCTGGCTTAACGCTCGCAATAACAGGACCCTGGCAAAAAAGAAAACAATCATGACGGCAGTAGATTTCTTGTCAAGATATGATATAGATTTTGCCCATTCACTCGATCAGAAAGGTCTGGGAACAGTTTATACTGCTTTTGAAAAAGAAAGCGGCATTCAATATGCTATTAAAGTTATAGAATTACATCCGCTTTTTGACAAAGGTGAATTGTTGGAACGCTATAATTTTGCAGCATCATTGTCTCATGCTTCGCTCTTGGAATATAAGGAGTGCAGACGTTTTCCCAACGAAGAAAGCGTTCAGCATTTTGTCATCATGCCATATGTCAAAGAGGGAACTTTGGCAGATAATATGGAAGAGCTGGGATTTGAGGAAAAATGTGAAATTTTAGAAAAAGTGCTAAATGGCTTAGCATATCTTCACGAAAACAAATCGAGCTGGCAGCTGCTCCGTTCCGATCATATTTTGTTAGCTAATTCCGAAAATGGGATTGACCCCAAATTTATAAACTATGGTGCAAAGGAACTTTTAAATAAAGCCTTTTTTACAAATTATGAATACCTGGCCCCCGAACAACTGATAGAACAAACTGAAACTTTCAATAGTACAGCTACTGACATCTGGGCCTTTGCTGTGCTTGCTTTTGAAATGTTTACAGGAGTATTGCCATTTGGGCGCAAAAGCGTTCAACATCCAAATAAGAAAATCATGGATCGGATAATACAGAACGAGGTCTCTCAGCTTTTTGACAAAATTCCAAGCACTTATACGGAGATTATAAAAAGTTGTTTAGTGGCCGATCTCGATGCAAGACCAACAGCTGTTCAAATTTTAGAAACCTTAAAGCAAGAAAAACCATCAAGGCCAACAGCAAAACAAAAAGAAAGCGGAATTTTGCAAACGCTTGAAAAAATGGGCGAAAGCCATAACCCAGAAACAGAGGAAAAGGGTATTCTGCCTTTTTTAAATAGAAAAATTAAAAGAAAGGCTTCTAAACCAATTAGCCTTTGGGAGCCAATTCTTTGGATACTTTTTGCTATTATAGCAGGGTATATTCTGTCGAAATTATAAACCTTTTCTATGATAAGCCATTAATATTTACTATCTTGCTTGACAATTAATGAATTAAACAGCTTAAGCTACAATTAATACAATAATATGAATATTTTAAAGCATCTGATAATAACGCCTTTATTATTCATTGCTATAAATCTTTTTGCACAACAGCCCGCACAATATAGTATGTATATGCTGAATCCCTATCAGTACCATACAGCATATGCAGGTTTGGATGGCTCGCTTAGCGCTACTGCTGTTTTTAGAAAACAGTGGGTAAATTTTCCAGGTAGTCCATTGGGGTTCAACTTTAATGTGCATCTTCCGATTGATTACCTTCGAAGTGCTGTTGGCGTTTCTTTGGAACATGATGTAATAGGTGCCTATGCCAATACTTTTGCAAGAGCTTCTTACAATTATATCTTCGATTTTGGCGATAATGGACAATTATCTGCCGGTGGCTCACTGCGCTTCATGCAAAAATCTTTGGACGGAACACTGCTTCGTGCTCCCGACGGAGACTATGAAGGCGGCGCTATACTTGGACATAATGATAACCTGATCCCACAAACCAAGGTCAGTAGCAATACCTTCTCTGCCGATGCGGGAATTTATTATAAACATTCAAAATTTGAGGCTGGCTTTACAACGCTTAATATAAGCGCACCCAAAGCCCGACTAGACATTGGCACCATACAGGAAATCAGGTATTTGCGCAATTATATTTTTTCTGCCGCCTATCGCCTCGATCTGAATAAAGATATGTCTTTGCACCCTTCGGTACTTTTGAAGACAGATTTTATAAAGCTTCAACCAGAATATGGTTTAATTTTCAAGTATCAGGACAATTTTTTTGGAGGAACAGCGTTTAGAGGTTATAGTAAAAATACAGTGGATGCGGTAGTCATTTTAGCTGGCATGCAGATAACCAAAAATATAATGTTGGCCTACTCTTATGATATTTCAATCTCTAAATTGAGTAATTTCAATACAGGGTCACATGAAATTGTATTAAATTATAATCTCAGACAGCCACTTGGAAAACAAATACCAGCAAAGGTGATATACAATCCAAGATATTTGTAAGGGTTAAGATTTGTAATTGTTTAATGGTATAGTTATCAGCATATTGTGTGTTTTAATTTAAGAATTTCAAAAAAAACATCATTTTTAAAATTAATTCTGCATAATTTTGCTTGAAATTTACCGTTAGTAGTTGTATCTTGCGGCTCTGTTTTAAGAACAGACTAAGCAATTTTGAATAAACTTGCCTTTTATTATTCAGAATCGCTTTATTTTTTTTCGATATTTGAACTGTATTTCTTTATTGCCTTTGAGGGATTTACAGTGCTCTTTAAACAAAAAATAAAGACTAAAATCACGGGTGCGAACATGAAAAAAAATCAGATTTTATCCGTACTGGCCGGAACCCTTCTTGTGGTTTCTTGTGCGCCAAAAGACGGTGGCGGACAATTGATAGGCGTTTTGGATCGCCCAACTTGGTCACCGATTAACCCTTATGGTATGCAATACATACCTTCTGGTGCCCTGCACATTGGTCCAAGCGATCAGGATGTTAACTCATCTTTGGTAGCTCGCCCAAAACAGGTTTCAATCCAAGGGTTTTTTATGGACGATACCGAAATAACAAACAACGAATATCGTCAGTTTGTTCATTGGGTAAGAGACTCCATAGCCCACTCACAACTCGGACACACAGTGGATTATCCAAATGGTGTTCAGGGTGTAGATTGGGAACAGGAACTCGACTGGAGTCCCGGTGGAGAACTTGATGGAATGTTTTACAGCGGTGATGAACAGCTCGGAAACCGTCGCAACCTTGATATTCGTCAGTTAGTGTACGATTATCAGTGGTACGATTGGAGAAAGGCTGCCAATGACTTCGACTGGAAAACAGATTTTAACAGAAACAGCAAAAAGACGCACAACCGTGCCGACTATATCAAAAAAGATGCGCTTCGCATCTATCCAGATACACTTTGTTGGATTCGTGACTTCTCATATTCCTACAATGAGCCAATGACCCGTAATTATTTCTGGCATCCTGCATTCGATGATTATCCTGTTGTAGGTATTGCATGGAAACAAGCTATGGCATTCTGCTACTGGAGAACAAATCTTTGGGACGGCTTCGAAGAAGTTAATACGGAGGATTTCAGATTACCAACTGAGCACGAGTGGGAATATGCATCACGTGGTGGGCATGAATTAGCACCATATCCTTGGGGTGGTTACTATGTTCGCAACGCCAAAGGTTGCTTGCTTGCCAACTTTAAACCAGGTCGCGGTGACTATCCTGCAGATGGTGGTATGTACACAGTAAGAGCAGATGGCTATTTCCCTAACGACTACGGTCTTTACTGTATGTCTGGTAATGTTGCCGAATGGACTTCTTCAGCTTGGTACGAAAATGCTTATGCTTTCATCCATGACCTTC
>JBILRK010000324.1:0-3853 GCA_044372705.1 Saprospira sp.
CGGAATAAATCCTTTGCTATACGAAGACAGAATCAATCGTGGTTCCTGTACCTGTGGCTCTTTCAGCAAGGAAAACGAGGCTGAGATGTACAGACTGCTATCGAGAAATCTCGAGGACAAGGATAATTACGAGGCTCTGCTCAATGAGCAGACTGCAAAACTCAAAGAATTGCTTAACTATCCAGGTGAAGATAAGTTCGAAATCTTTTATGGGGCCTCAGGTACCGATCTTGTTTATTTTCCGATAATTTTTGCCTCAATTCTTTATCCAAACCGACCTATTTTGAATATTCTATCCTGTCCCGAGGAGTTGGGTTCTGGAACTTTGTATGCAGTAAGAGGAGAATACTATGCCAACTATAACCAGTTCGAAGAAACCGTGCCTCGCGGTCAGAAAGTTTGGCCGGGCTTTAATATAAAGGTACTTCATCTCGATGCCCGCGATATCGATGGTAATATTATTAATCACGAGGCTTATATCAATGAACAGATCAGCCGTCATTCAAACTATTCTATAATTGGCAGTTTGGTGTACGGATCAAAATCCGGAATTCAGGATAATCTTGAAATGATCGATTCTTTCGACCGCAAAGATATTATTTGGAATGTCGATTTATGTCAATTCCGCCACGATTTGAAAACCATACACAGCATCCTCGATAAACAGGGTTGTGTGATGATTACCGGCTCAAAATTTTATCAGGCGCCTCCTTTCTGTGGCGCACTGCTTGTGAATAAAGACATGATGAAATCACTCGAGAATGGTGATTTTTCTGTGGTTTCAACCTTTAAAGACCTGATGTCGGCTTATGATTTTCCGGAATCGCTTAGAGCTAAAACAGGATTGCCATACCGCCAAAATATAGGCTTGCATTTACGTTGGGCCTGTTTCCTGAATGAGCGAAGCGAGTTTCAGGAAATTCCCGAAAATGAAGTAAATGATGTGATTGACCGCTGGAGTGAAACAGTAAGAACCGAACTAGAAAGTCATGAAGAATTCGATCTCATGCCCGATCAGTTCCGAACCAATAAAACCATCATTTCCTTCCGCATCAGAAAGAATGGCGAATACCTAAATAACGATGAGCTTTCCAAGCTTTTCAAGTCCATCGTTTCGGGCAGCTATGCCGATAAATATCCTTTTGATAAGGTTTTCATGGGGCAGCCTGTGGTATATGGGGACAGAGCATTTTTGCGTCTTGCAATAGGGTCTATGAATATCCGCAAGTTTCATCAGATGGATGAACAAAATTTTAATGATGATAAAAGTCTTATTCAGATCATCCGTGATAAAATAAAAAGCTTTGAAAAGGCTTAATAATTCTGAAATTGAGTCGATTTACCTGCAGGCAAAAGCTAATGGAATAATCGATGGTAGTGAAAAATCAGTAATTTTCTACTCAAAGAACCTGCTCGAGGACAGGCTTTCTATCCTTAGCCGATGTTTTCCTTCGAACAGCTTGCATGCTGTTGCCATAAAAGCCCAATCAAATTACGATGTGCTCCATCACATCGTCAGTCTGGGTTATGGCCTCGAGGCAGCCTCAATTGAAGAGGTGAAACTGGCCCTTGCTGCCGGATGTCCCAATGAGAAAATCATATTCGATTCGCCTGTCAAAACCCGGGAAGAGATTTTGTACTGCCATGAATCGGTTCCAGGACTGCATCTGAATGTTAATTCACTGGCCGAACTGGAGCGCATTCCGCAAAATTTTAGTGGTAAACTAGGCATTCGTGTCAATCCCCTGGTGCAAACCGATGCGCCTGAAATCTTCGATGTGGTAAAGAAAAATTCAAAATTCGGTGTCCCTGTTACCAAAAGGCAGGAGATAATCGAATCCTGTATGAAATATCCTGTTTCTGGTCTGCACATACATATAGGATCGGGCATACGCGATTACTCCGGCAATGTGGCAGCTGTAAAAATGATGGTAGAACTAGCCGATGAAATTAATAGTCTGAAAGAAAAAAATGAGCAGCAGATCGACTGGATTGACATAGGCGGAGGTATTCATTTCGAATCAGAAGATGGGGAATTCAGTGTCAGGGAATTTGCCGAAACCCTGAAAAAAGAAACAGGTATTTTCGACCGTTACAATGTGATTACCGAATATGGTGCTTATGTTCACAAACATAACAGTTTTGCAGTTTCACGCATAGAGTATGTGTTGGAATCGGAGCTGAAAGATATATCACACACTGCCTTCATACATCTTGGGGCCGACCTCTTTCTGCGCAAGGTCTATTCATCATTGCCCATCCATTATCCTTGTTTTGTGATGGGTAAAAGTTCCCTTCCAGCTGAGGAAAATTATAATATCGCTGGACCGCTCTGCTTTGCTGGTGATTATCTTTATTATGACCTTCCATTACCCAAATTGCTGGAGGGAGACCTTTTTGTCATCAAAGAAATCGGCGCCAATACATTAAGTATGTGGTCGAGACATTGCAGTAGGGAAGAGCCTGGTTTTCTGTTTTGTTAAATGGCCTTCTGATTATTATTTATTGAATATTTGGAGGAAAGTTAATTTTTATTCCTAAGCTCAGCTGTTCATACAATTAAATCAAAATATTGATTGAATCCTTTAGTCTTTCTTTCTTTTAATAGCTTCAATTTTTTGGTTTAGTTCCTCCCTTTTCATTTTCCAATATTCATTATAACTGTAGGGTTCTAAGGAAAACATACCTTTTGGATATATTTCGGTGGGCTCGGTTGATGGATGTACAAGGTTTATAATTTCTTTTTGAGCATTTTCAATGTCTTCATCAAGAATATATTGATTGATGCGTTCATATTTTTTTTCCAATTCTACGGATAGTTTTTGTGCTTCAGAAGCAGAAATGTTATCCATTATGCTAACTGGAATTACAAAAAATATCAAAAGCGCTGAAAGTAGTGTTATCGCAATAGCAGTGTATAAACGGCTATGTTCTCCTTTTTTGTCTTTTACCATCAGCCAGCTGATAAATTTGCTAAGACCTTTAGCGCTATCATTATTTTTAATTTTCTCTGATTTTGCTTTACCGGTTCTAATCGATTCGAACAAATCTGCAGCTGCATCATCAGCAGGTTTTATATTCAGACAAAATTGTATATGTTTTTCAGCCAAACTTTTGAAGGATCTTTCTTTGGTTTTTTGCCAAAAGGCAAAGTAGCAGTTTGCCAATCCAAAATTTACCTCATAATTGTTGGGACTGATAATTTGGGCTGATTTTAATTGTTTGAGTGTATCATCAGTCAGAGATCTTTTAGCAAACTGCTTAGCACGACTAAGGTAATCATTTAGAGAAGTTTGTAATATTTGATATTCTCTTTCGCTGATACCCGTTGCAAAAAGCATTTCTTTATATTCATCATCGGAATAATACTCACCCAATAATTTTTCTTCAAAACTATTTAGTTTTGATAAGATTTCATCGGCTTGGTTCATTGGTTTTAATTAGAGATTTTAAAAAAGGCATCCCGATATAACGGAATGCCTTTTAGTATTTTATTCAATTGAAGGAATAATTAGTCTTGGCGTTTTTCGTACTTAATTTGTACGCGTTCAGCCTCCGACTTATCCATACCAATTTTATCGGCGAAACTATAAATATCTTCTCTCGACATTTTTCCGCTAGTTTGAATGGCGGTCTCAATGGTATAATCCTGAGCTAACTTCAAGAGATCATCTCTGGTTTTATCATTAAGGGTCATATAAGAAGCCACCTCGTAAAGTTTATTTTTTTCGCTTTCTGCAAAGCTTCTATCTGTAAATGTAACAGCACAGGCAATCATGAATACGTTTTCTTTTGAAGGACGGGTAACTTCTTCAAGTTCTACTTTTGAAAGAGTAGGAGCGCGCATCAATTC